>CAINMG010000056.1 GCA_903850725.1 Candidatus Staskawiczbacteria bacterium | reverse complement strand
TGAGAAACATTGAAAATGGGGTGCCAGAAATAAGCGAGCAAAAAGCTGGCGAAATAAAAAAAATAGATTTTGCAAATCATATATATTTTAGAGCAGCAGATGGAAATTTTAGTATTTTAAAACAATCCGACAGGACTTTTAGTGCAGAAGATTTATCTATGGGTATTATGAGTGGTCAAGAAAAAATTGATTTTTCTTTTGGTAGATTATTGGGCGGGTTGCCGCATCAATTGCACAATCCAAATAAAAATATGTCGGAAGAACGAAAAGTAATGGTCGAGGCTTTAAGGAGTGGAGAAAAAGTTTTTGTTCCATTGGAAAAAAATCAGGTTGGTGAAACTTTTACAGAGGTAGCTAGTCTATTTTCTGAGGCTGAGCTAGGGGTTCTTATTTTTCCCGAAAATGGGCAAGTCATGAATCAGTTTTCTGCAATTAGATATCCAGACGGCAGAATCGCAAGATTAATCGGAGCAGAGAATAGACAAGATTCGAAAGAATTTTTAGACAAGCTAAATCTTTTAGTGCCCAAAACTGAAGTAAGAGAAATAGATAAAAAGAAAATTGCTTATGCTGTTGAATTTGTTACAGATGGAGAGCGTCCAATAACAGTTACACGTGAAGAGATTGAAGATTGGATTGAGAGAGTTAGGGAAAGTGGTATAATTTTTGGGTTTGATGTCGGAGAAGATGATTCGTCACTCGATAATTTTACAAGGAAAGATGGAAAGCTCTTTTGGGTTGATGGTAATATCTTCAAAGGCACTATAGCAAGTGATCAAGAAAAAGTAGAAGAATTTATAGAAACTCAAAGAAAAATATTAAATGGTTATTTAAAATAAAATTATGGAAAATGAACAAAATTTAACAAAAGAGGCAAGTGAGTTATTAGATTTAACTCATAACAATAAGAGGGGATTGGTGGCTATGGTGGCACCAAGTTTTATTGTGGATTTTGATTATCCAGAAATTGTAAGAATGTTAAAAAAACTTGGTTTTAGATATGTGGTAGAGGTTGCTCGTGGTGCTGAAATAACTAATGCACAACTTTTAGCTTTAACAAAATTACACCCAGACAGAAAATATATTACCAATCCTTGCCCAACCATTGTCAGGCTTATAAGGAATAAATATCCGCAATTGTTGGAATATTTAGCACCAATTGATTCGCCAATGTCTGCTACTGCTAAGATTGTTGACAAAGAATGGCCTGGTCTTAAAAAGGTATTTATTGGCCCGTGTTTGATGAAGAAATTTGAAGCCAATGAAGATAGAAAAGAGCTTGATATTTTAGCTATTACATTTCGTGATTTGCAACAAGTTTTTGATATTAAAGAAATTAAGCCTTCGAGATTGCTTCGTCGCAAGCTCCTCGCAATGACATCGAAAAAGTATGAGTTTGATATTATTGGGGGACACACTAGGCTTTATCCAATTTCGGGTGGACTAGCCCAGTCTTCGGGAATTACTAAAAAATTAACAGACGTAGAATATGATGTGATTTCTGGTCCCAATAATGCCAACAAAGCTTTAAGTGAATTTTTAAATAATAAAGATTTAAAACTTTTAGATATATTAAATTGTGATGGGGGATGTATCAATGGCCCTGGTATGAATAGCAAAGCTTCACTAGACGAGCGCCGAAAAAGAGTAATAGATTTTTATGAAAAGAAGCAGTAATTGACACTCGTTTTCGTCGGAGTATAATAGAAGCATAGAATTAAGTTTTAAAAATATGTTTGTTCTAAAGTGTGATATATGCAAAAAAGATATTGAGCGCAGGGACTCAGTTAGTGTTAATTTTCGTAATTATGAAAAAGCTGAATTTTGTGAAGAATGCGCTTTGCCAATTTTGAAATTTTTGAAAAAGAATAAATTTATTGAAAAGATCGGAATTTTGAAGCCAAAAGTTGAAAAAGAGTTAATAAGATTAAGCAAAGAATATCATTCTGGAAAATGCGGAAAAATTGAATTCGCAAGATCAGTAAAAGAGGCTAGAAAAATTTTATCGAAAAAATAGTGATAAATAGTAAATTTTTATTTTGACAATTTGGTAATATTAGTATGTAAACAATATAGACATAAAATAAATAATTCAATTAAAAAATATGCGTAAAATTAAATTTGAAAATGTTGTTTGGAAAGAAGGCAAATATTATGTAGTTCAGTGTTTGAATATAGATATTTCTAGTTTTGGCAAAACAAAAAAAGAGGCATTAGATAATCTACAAGAAGCATTGGAGTTATATCTTGAAGACACAAAGTCCATAAAAGTTTCTAAAATTGAAAAACCAGAATTGGTTAATTCTTCTTTTTGTTATGCCTAAACTATATTCGTCAGCTTATATTATAAAAATAATTCAGAATAAGGGGTTTGTCTATATTTCTCAAAGAGGTAGTCACACAAAATTTCGTAAAATAGGGAAGCCAACACTTACTGTTATTGTTCCGGCAAATAGAAAGGAGATTCTTTTGGCACATTTAGGTCAATTTTAAGGCAATCAGGATTATCGGAAAAAGATTTTAGTTAAGTTAAAAGTTTGCTATTCTTATGTTCTTGAGAACATTGGAATAACCGAAGATAAAAATCTAAAAATCAAAATTATGAAAAGCTATTCTACATTTTCGTGGAATAGTCCGTTATAAGTTGTTGGTAGTTGTTTGTTTTAATTATTTCAATTTTATAAATTATGCCAGAACCAAAATGTGAATTTTTTCCTAGTGATGAAAACAGGGAATTGGAAAAAGTAAAATTCAGAGAAATAAGAATAGAAGACTCTGATGATATGGTGGAAATTATAAATGAAGCGGTGCGTGGGAGGGCTTATATTAAAAGACGAGAGGAAATTACAAAAGAAGAGAACCTATCAAGAATGGAAAAAGATTTTGGTAATGATAGATTCATTTTTTTAGCAGCTGAAATTAATGGAAAGGTTGTGGGATGGGGTGTATTGGCTGGGCCAGAAAAGGAATCTAGTGATACTGGAGTTTTGGGGTCATTTTTGTTATCAAAAAGTGCGAGAGGAACAGGGGTTTCTGACGAGCTTTTAGAAAGGATAATCCAAGAAGCAAAAAATAAATATAAAATTAAAAGAATTATTTTAAATACCTCTGTGCCTAATACGTCAGCGATAAATTTATATGAGCGACATGGTTTTGTAAAAACGGAAACAAAAATACCTCCAAGAGATCATTATGGAGAAGTAGAAGAACGCATAGAGATGGCCAAGATGTTGGAATAATACTAACTATTGACAGATGCCTATTTTGGAGTAAAATGAATATATAACTATTGTATATACAACAGATACATTATGAAAACTATATTAAACGTAAAAGTAGATAGCGAAGAAAAGGAAAAAGCCAAGCAAATTGCCATGGAAATGGGCGTTCCTCTTTCTACAATTATAAATGCACAATTGCGCGAGTTTATTCGCACCCGCGAATTTTCAGTTAAGCTTGAACCAAGATTAAAGCCAGCAGTTGAAAAAGAGTTATTAAAAATGAGTAAAGAGTATCATTCGGGTAAATGTGAAAAAATTAAATTTGTAAAGTCCGTAGAAAAGGCTAGAAAAATTCTTTCATCAAAATAATATGGATGCTGGTTTTCGTAAAAAATTTATAAAGCAGTTTAGTAAGCTCCCTAAAAAAGTTCAGGAGCATT
This sequence comes from Candidatus Staskawiczbacteria bacterium, assembly GCA_903850725.1. GTDB lineage: Bacteria > Patescibacteriota > Minisyncoccia > Minisyncoccales > Staskawiczbacteraceae > XYB1-FULL-32-11. The sequence goes on along the minus strand of CAINMG010000056.1, from coordinate 1,643 downwards.
TTTATGAAAGATTGGATTTGTTTAAAGACGATCCTTTTGACCCAATGTTAAATAACCATGAATTATCTGGCGTGCTAAAAAATGTAAGGAGCATAAACATAACCGGAGACATTAGGGCAATCTATGAACAAGTTGGTGAAAATAGGGCATTGTTTTTAAAAATTGGCAATCACAACAATTTGTATAACTAAATTTTAATTTTATGCCAGAAAATAAATTTATAATTAGGGTTTCTGGATTTGCACTGTATTTTTTTTCTGTTTTAATGGTGTTTTTTGCATACATTATTTATCTTTGTGTTGAAGAATTATTAGAAAAAGGAATTAGCATGGCACCCATTTTATTATCGATAATTATTATATGGATAGAGGTTTATTTTTATAGGTTTTTATCTGGTCAAAAAATTGAAATAAGTAATGGTGTATTGTCTACTAAGGTTATTTTGCCTCAAAAGGACTATTTATTTATGCCAAAAGTTTTAGAATCTAAAATTAATTTAAAAGATATTGATGTAATTGTTATCGCCAAATTAAAGTATTTTGAAGAACATTCTAATGAACTTGTGGACGTAAATTTAGATAATATTATAAGTGAGTACCGTAATATGTATCTACCTGCTACAATCAAAGGTGGTATTTTTACTCCACCAATTTCAATGGGCAAGTTTTTGTCTTTTCCACTTATTTATATTAGGTTTAAGAACAAATCTCAAAGAGGAATAATTATTCCAACTAAACCATTTTCAAAAGATGGAATAAAAAAAATAATAAATAGGTTAAAGGAAAATGGCATAAAGCTTGTAATTGAGCCTGCTTTGCATTTAGAAAAAATAGCTATTGACTTGGCTTAATTATTTTGATATATTTATTATACGTTAGTAGGGTATTGAGTCTTCACCATGAAAAAGTGAATGACTTAATCTTGAAAAAATACTGATTTGCATGGTGAAGACTTGACATTGGTTTATTTTCGAGTAGAATGTATATTATATAGTTGATTATAATTAAACAATAAAGTTGCAACAAACAATATTTTTTAAAACCTGAGCTTTAGCTCAGCCCAGCATAAATTTTTCAGCAGAAAAATTATGTGCTGTGGTCAGGTATTTACAAAAATATCCGCGAAAGTATTTTTACAAATATTTTCGTGGGTATTTTTTTGAAAGAACATTGATAATTTAATAATGACGCCAGTTTAAAAATGTAAGGTTTAAACTGGGTAAATTAGTTTTTTAAAGTTGTTTCGAATAAAGCTTGCGAGGTGCTTTCTAAACCTCGCGCAAAATGGTTCAACTTGAATAAAGTCAAAACTATTTGCTTAGTCAAGAAATTGATTAAGTTAATTTGAGAGTTTGATTCTAGCTCAGGGTGAACGCTGGAAATGTGGATACCGGCATGCAAGTCAAGGGGGCCCGCAAGGGCAACCGGCGAACGGCTTAGTAACACGTAGATACATACCTTAAAGTGGAGCATAGCTCGTCGAAAGACGGGGTAATTTTCCATAGTCCCGCAAGGGTAAAGACGCAAGTCGCTTTAAGAATGGTCTGCGGTCTATCAGCTAGTTGGTGAGGTAAAGGCTCACCAAGGCTATGACGGATAGGGGGCGTGAGAGCGCGACCCCCAAGAATGGCACTGCGATACGGG
>CAINMG010000055.1 GCA_903850725.1 Candidatus Staskawiczbacteria bacterium | reverse complement strand
TTTTTGTATCGGTCTAATTTTAATAATATTATTTATTATATCTCAAACTCTTGAGAATTTATAGGCACATCAATTGATAAGCCTGGAATTTTCTCTTTAGCTTTTTTAGCAAGTTCATTTAGAGAATCTTTTTCGCCGTGTACTAAAAATAAATTTTTAAGATTCTTACAATTTTCAATATAATTTAAAAGCCCTGCTTGATCTGCATGCGCAGACAATTCATCTAAAGATAATACTTTTGCTTGCACTGGATAATTTAGGCCAAATATTTTAACAAACTTATTGCCATCTTTTAGTCTTCTACCAAGAGTATTTTCTGCTTGATATCCAGTTAGTAAAACAATATTATTTGCACTACCAATATTATTCTTTAAGTGGTGCAAAATTCTTCCACCCTCGCACATCCCAGAAGCTGAAATTATAATCATGGGCCCTGGTGTATTATTTATTTCCTGAGACTTTTGAGAAGATTTTGTAAAGTATAAATTTTGCGCTGTAAAGACATCTATATTTTTCTTGCCAAAATCTTGCCACCATTCAAAATCAAAATCTTTTTCATGGCCATCAAAAAGCTCCGTTATATTAATTGCCATGGGACTATCTATAAAAATTTTAATTTGCGGAATTTGCTTTTGATTAATTAAATTATGTAAAATATAAATTAATTCTTGAGTCCTCCCCAGTGCAAAAGCTGGAACAATAATTTTACTTTTTTTAGACACTGCAAAGTTCACTAGCTCCTTTAACTCTTTTTCTGCTTCTATAATTGGTCTATGAATTTTATCCCCATAAGTAGATTCCACAATTAAGTTGTCTACATTTTCTGTTGGGAATTCTGGAGACTTTAACATATGAGATTCTCCTCGCCCCAAATCCCCAGTATAAACTAAATTTTTTACTACCTTCTTTTCCTTTACTTCAATTACAGTTATAGCGGAACCTAAAATATGCCCTGCTTCCAAAAACTTAAACCTTATATTTTTATTTACTGTTTGCCAAGTATCTTTTTCCCTATAATAAGAAACTGCCGTTAATTTTTGCAAAGTATTCTTAACATCCTCTTTATCATAAAGCGCTTCTATTTTTTTAGATTCATTCTGAATATGTTTATTAAAATATTTTGCATCTTGCAATTGCAATTCAGCAGAATCTTCTAAAATATACTTTACAATTTCTTTTGTAGCACTTGTGCAATAAATTTTACCCATAAATCCATTTTTAACTAAAATAGGCAAAGCTCCAGAATGATCCAAATGTGCGTGTGACAAAATTACAGCATCAATTTCTCTGGCATCAAATGGCAAATTTCTATTTTTTTCATTTGCCTCACTTCTTTTGCCTTGGAATACTCCACAATCTAAAAGCAACTTAAAATCCCCAACTTGCAGTAAATGTTTAGATCCTGTAACATTTTCCGTCGCCCCATAAAAAGTTATATTCATAATTTTAAATTTTTATTAATTAATAAGCTGTCGGGGTGCTGGGAATTGGACCCAGTCTACGAGCTCCCGAAGCCCGCGTACTACCGGCATACGCCACCCCGCCATTTAAATTACGTGACCCAGTATTTTGCTTTTACCATATTATCTTCTTTGGTTTCAACTTCTCCTATTTCTAAATCAGCTTTTTGTGCTAAATTTTGCAATTCTACATCTGACAAACTCCCAAGTCTAGCAATTTCTTTTTCCAAAAATTCTTTATTATTTTTGCTAGGATCATCTAGTACATATCCCAAAAGCACATCAAGTATTTCTCCAATTTTAGGCCCTGGTTTTATTTTTAAAATTTCCATAATAATTTCTCCGTTTACTTTAAGCATTTTAGCTGAGATCGGATCTTTGGAAACTTTTTCAACCAAGTACTTTAAATGACGCAGTTTATAAGGCTCTGCTTTTGGCACTCCACTTCCGATTCTATCTGCTTGCCTTACTTGCAAAAGCTCTTCCATAGAATCTAGCCCTACTTGCCTTACCAGCCTCCTTACAGAACTTTCAGTAACTTCATCTACATTATAATAAAACAAATGATATCTTACTAGCTTGGTAATTTTCTCAACATCTTTTTTGGGAAATTTTAACCTGTTTAAAATTTGAAACGTAACTTTAGCTCCCACAATTTCATGATTATAAAAAGTAGAATTTTCGCCCTCTCCTACTTTCACTCTAGGTTTTGCAATATCATGCAAAAGTGAAGCCAGTCTTACATATAAATTGAAATCTTTTTTTACTGCATATTCCAGTGCCTTTACAGCATGCTCATAGCAATCAAACTTGTGATGTTTATTTTGACCTATGCCCACATTTTCCAACAATTCTGGCATTACATATTTTAGTAACCCCAATTCTCGCAATAACTCTATTCCCTTACCAGCATTGTCTGACATAATAATTTTTACAAACTCATCTCTTATTCTTTCCTGAGAAACAGCTTCAAGCCAAATAGATTTTTCTTTTATTGCATTTGCAGTATTTTCTTCAATTGCAAAACCAAGCGCAGTAGCAAATCTTACAGCACGAAGCATTCTTAAAGCATCTTCATTAAATCTCTCCCCTGCTAGACCCACAGTTCTAATAATTTTGTTTTTTAGATCTTTCTCTCCTTCAAACAAATCTGTAATTTTCTTCTTTTCATCCATAACTATTGCATTGATAGTAAAATCTCTTCTAGACAAATCTTCTTGCAAAGTTTTTGCATATTTTACTTCATCTGGGTGGCGCTTATCAGAATATCCTTGCTCTGTTCTATAAGTTGTTACCTCAACTTCTTTGTCATCAATCTGCACGGTTACTGTCAAAAACTTATTTTCATAAAAACTATTTGGGAAAACTTTTTGAATTTCTTCTGGCTTGGCGTTGGTAGTCACATCCCAATCATTAGGTGTATGGTCAAATCCTTCGACTTCGCTCAGGACAAAGTCACGCACGCATCCGCCTACAATATATGCCTCAAAGTCCGCTTCCTGTAATTTTTGCAATATTAATTTTACCTCTTTTGGAATTATCATAGCTTTACTCTACTCCAAAAATTGATTTATTTCAAATTTTTAGGTATGATAATTAAATAATGCCCTCGTGGTGAAATGGATATCATAACTGGCTTCGAACCAGTTGTTGTGGGTTCGAGTCCTGCCGAGGGCACACTTCGACTCGCTCAGTGTAAACATATTATTAATTTTAATCTTTAAAATTATGAAAAAAATCTTTTTAATATTTTTAGTATCATTAACATTATTGTTTATATTTTCTAATACAGTTTTAGCGGAAAATGAATGCACGGTTGACCCCAAAGCAACCGGAATCGTACCTTGTGGGGTCTCAAAAGACTCAAACGGCATGCCAACTTGCCCATGCAATATAAGTTTCTTTTTTGTCATGCTCGCTAGAATTTATGATTTTCTTGTAAAATATATTGCTACTACACTAGCAACAATCATGATAATAGTTGGAGCAGTGTTTATGATGATCTCAGCTGGCAACCCAAGCCTTGCAGGAACTGGCAGAAAAATGGTATACTCAGCGATCATAGGAATGATTTTAGTTTTTGGATCTTGGTTAATAGTCAATGCTCTACTTGAATTAATTGGATATACGCCACCAAGTGGAGTGAATTGGTATAGCTTGCCGTAAAATTCAATCTGCCATAAAGGCAGTTTGCCCCTGTAGCTCAATTGGCAGAGCAGATCCCTCTTAAGGATAAGGTTCTGGGTTCAATTCCCAGCGGGGGCACAAGTAACCTTGCTATTTCTAACTCTTTTAAGGAAAATATCAATGTGCGAAATATCTCAATGCGACTGCAATAAATGCCAGACAAAAAAATCTGTTCCATGCGATGTTTCTCCATTTTTTCCATCATTAAATTGCCAAGTAACACTTGTTTGTTGCGAAAAAAAAGTCGCGGCAATTACCTTCAAAACCAATGGCACCCCCACTCTATTCCTTACTGAAATAAAAGAACCTGTGATTTCCTGTGTGTTAAAAGGATTAAACCATCAGAATGATGATGTCTCTGAGCAGGAATCCGTTAAAACGAAAAGTTTTTTTCAATTAATATTGGAGAACATCCCCAGCTAATGCCACCCCCCTTTACGCTACCCGCATGGGACCTCAAGTGGTCCTTTTTTTATGTAAAACGTCTCCAGAAGCTTTACAAAATCAAAAAAGTATAATATAATGGCTATATTATAAATTTAATAAAAAATATATGGTATTAGATAAAAAAACAAAAGAAAAGGTTATCAAAGAACACAACATAAATGATAAAGACACAGGCTCTGCTGATGTGCAAATTGGTTTGTTGACAAAAGAAATAGACAAATTGGTTTTGCATTTAAAAAAACATAAAAAAGACGAGCACTCAAAAAGAGGTTTGGTAAGAATGGTTATCAAAAGAAAAAAGCTTTTAGCTTACCTTAAAAAAGAAAACGAAAAAAGATATTTAGCTATTATCAAAAAAATTGGTCTTAAAAAATAATTATGCAAAAACCAAAAGAGCAAAGAGTAGAAGTATTAATAGATGTTCAAAACCTTTATCACTCAGCAAAACATTTACACAAAGCAAGGGTCAACTTTGCAGAAGTTTTAAAACAAGCAGTTTCTGGTAGAAAGTTTATAAGAGCTTTTGGTTATGTAGTGCGTACAAAAACTGGCGAAGAAGCGCCATTTTTTGATGCATTAAGTAAAATTGGTATTGAAACAAGAGTAAGAGATTTACAAGAATGGTATGGTGGAGCTAAAAAAGCAGATTGGGATGTGGGTATTGTAATTGATGCTATTAGAACCGCCCCATCGCTTGATGTGATTGTTTTAGTTTCAGGAGATGGAGATTTTATTGCTCTTGTAGAATATTTAAAAAACCAAGGCAAAAGAGTAGAAGTAATGGCTTTTGGCAGAACAACTTCAGGAAAGCTTAAAGAAGTAGCGGACGAATTTATTGATATGGACCAAGGATTAGCAAAATTCCTATTAAAGTAATTTTAGTGTCATTCCCGCGAAAGCGGGAATCCAGAAAAGTCGAGGTTAAACCCCGATTTTTTTGTGCAAATAATACGTACTATTGCATTTTCTTAAATTTTTGGATTATAATTAGCTTGATAAGCCAATTATTTAAAAATATATGTTAGAAAATTCAATTATAATTCCAAGCGAAAGAATAGTTAATAAAATTTATATTATCCGTAACAGAAAAGTTATGTTAGATCGCGATTTAGCCGAGCTTTATGGCGTTAAGACAAAAGATTTAAATGCATCAGTAAAAAGAAATTTAAAACGATTTCCTGAAGATTTTATGTTTAAATTAAGTAAAGATGAGTTTAAAAACTTGAGGTTGCAAATTTCAACCTCAAGTTGGGGAGGTATGCGATATGAACCCTATGCTTTTACGGAAGGAGGAGTGGCAATGCTTTCAGGAATTTTAAATAGTGCTAGAGCCATCAATGTAAATATCCAAATTATCAGAACCTTTATAAAAATAAGAGAACTTTTATCAACTAATGATGCACTACAAAGAAAAATAATGGAACTTGAGAAAAAATATGGAAGCCACGACGAAAAAATTAAAAAGATTTTCACAACACTCAATCTTTTGCTTTTAGACGAAAAATATGAACTAAAAGCTAAAACTGAAATAGGATTTAAAGTTAAATAATTTTATGAATAAATATAAGGATATAGCAAAAAAATTGCGAAAACAAGTTGAAAAAGATTTTGGTAAAAAATGCAAAGATTTTGATTTTGGATGCATAGTTTGTCAATCGCACAGAGTTATTGATAACTTAGAAGAGTTAGGAAGCCTGATAGATGTTCTCAACAAAAAACAACCTAAAATCCACGACCATAAAAAATAAAACTTTGGGCACCTACCCGATTTTTTTTGTGCATCAAAATACCTTGTGAATGCGACCGCACTGACAAGGTATTGTCGTCATTCCCAACTCGATTGAGAATCTAGAGCATTACCACGAACTTATGTTTTGCTCTGGATCCCCGATCAAGTCGGGGATGACAATTAAAAAAAATGCAAAAGAAAAGCCCGAGACGACACTAGTTCGTCCGGGCCAACTCTAGACATCGCCTCCATCTTCCATAACAGAGGATTACTCCGTCAGAAACTTCTTGGCCATAGCTGGCCAACCAGGATCATCAGGAGGAATAATGCGTATTGTAATCCTCGCAATATCTCTCGCCTCCCAAATTGTTGAGCCACCCCCTTTGCGTGCCAATGCCCATACAGTGGAGCCTATTGGGTTGGGACCAATCAACATAATCCCTTGTTGCGTCTCGACAAAAGCACCCTCCTTGGTTGACTGAAGTTTATGGTGGACTGCGAAAACTGAACAGGTGCATAAGATAGAAAATTAGAGTATAATGAAATCAAAAAACATGAAAAAAGTTTTTACCTCAAAGCAGAAGTCCGATGTAGCATTGTCGGCAATTCGTGGT
>CAINMG010000054.1 GCA_903850725.1 Candidatus Staskawiczbacteria bacterium | reverse complement strand
TCACTATTTCTATTATTTTTAAGAATAAAATCTCTATTAGGTTACTATTATTAATTTTAATTAATTTATTTATTTGTGCTTTCTGTAAAATTATTGTCAATGAATTATAATTTAGTAAATATTAAAATTTATAAAATTATGTCAAAATCACCAATCGTAGAAATTGCCAAAAAAGTTTGCCCAGCAGTAATAACAATTATTGTTTCAAGAGATCTTCCAAAAGTAGAAGATTTTTATTCATTTCCATTTGGAGGTAAAGAATATATTATGCCCAAACTCGGTGCTCAAAAGAATGATATGGAAACCACTCAAATTGGCGGTGGGTCTGGATTTATCATTTCTCAAGATGGCTATATCATTACCTCTTGCCATGTAGTGGCTGATACTACTGCAGATTATACAGTTATAGTTGAACCAACTAAAAAATTTCCTGCTAAAGTTTTATCCCGTAACCCAATAAATGATATTGCTGTTTTAAAAATTGATGCTATCAAATTACCGTTTTTAACATTAGCTAATTCAGATAAAATTGAAATTGGAGAAGAGGTTTTGGCAGTTGGTAATGCACTTGGAGAATTTACAGATACGCTGTCAGCTGGCATTGTCTCTGGTCTTTCCCGCTATATTACAGCTTTTGGTGGGATTGATAATCAATCTCAAAATTTGCGTGGCTTAATCCAAACAGATGCAGCCATCAATCCAGGAAACTCTGGCGGACCTTTAGTAAATATGCAAGGACAAGTAATAGGCATCAACACTGCTACAATTATGGGAGCTCAAAATATTGGGTTTGCTATTCCTATTAATTATATTAAAAAGGATTTAGATGAAGTTAAAAAATATGGAAAAATTGTGGTTCCATTTTTGGGCATAAAATATGTATTGATTTCCAAAGAAATGGCCAAAGCCAATAAATTACCTGTTGAAAGCGGGGCGATTATTGTAAGAGAAGCTTTGGGAGAAAACCCCGTAATAAAAGATTCTTCAGCTGACAAAGCTGGTATTAGAGAATTTGATATTTTGATTTCTTGCAATGGAGAAGAAATATCATTGGAAAAACCATTGGCTCATATATTACAAAAATGTGAAATTGGTAAAGAAACAACTTTTGAAGTTTTAAGAAATGGAGAAAAATTAGAGCTTAAAGCCATGCTCTCCGAAAAAGAATAAACTACTTTTTGTCATTCCCAATCTAATCGGGAATCCAGATAGCAAAAAAAATAAACATCGGTTGTCTATTTTTTTGTTTTAATCTTTTTTATACAAACTACTCTACAAACTATTTTTCATCTGCTCTTGCAGAAGTATTATCAATTGTCTTATTAAATCAATTAACTTTATTTTTAAATCTGCAATCAATATTTGTTTTTGTTCTTGTATTTGAGTTTGTAATTGTAAAGTTTGTTGGACTGGATTATTAAAAAATACTTGGTTGGCATTTCCTCCGCCTGTGATTGGCGTTTCGACAACTGCAATTACTGTGGCTTCGGTGGCTGGAAATATAACAGTGATTGTTCCTACATCAGCTGAGTTTACGGCACTGGTGGAGCCTGCTATGGTAAATTGATTTGTGGTTACTCCTTGCAAAGTGTAACCTGTTGTTGGTGAAAGTGTGATTGTGGCTGTGTAAATTGTGCTTTGAGCAAAGGTTGTGGGGTTTGTGTTCCAACTTACGGTTCCTGTGTAGTCGGTGCCAGCTGTGACTGTGGTTATTGGAGTGGCTTCGGTGATTGGAGCGGTTACTCCAGCTATAGCTGTAGCTGAAATTGTTGTTGGTCCATTGTTAGTAACAGATTGTGCAGTAAAGCTGGCTAATGTTCCAGTGTCTAAAGAAGTAATATCTCCTTGTGTGTAAGCGACTGTCACAGTTTGTCCGTTAAGCACTCCGGTGGTTAGTGTTAAATCAATTTTAGTGGTATCGGCATTAAGAGCTACGGCAGTTACTGTGTTTGCACTTCCATTTACAAGCACAGTGAACTGTGCGTGCTTACCTGATGGGTCTGCCATTGCTTTTGAGAAAGCAACTGTGACAATTGTGCCTGCGGTGTTTGTGACTGCACTTAAAAATGTTGGAGGAACTGCAGTTGTTGCAGGAAATAGTACTGTGAATGTTAAGGTGTTGCCCATCACATCTCCACCACTAGTTGTCCCTGCACTTACTATTCCGCCTCCATTGGCAGTTGGTACTGCTATACCTTCTACGGGAAACTTATAACCTGCAGTAGAAGTAAGAACGACTGTGGCTGTGTAAGCTGTTATGGCATCAAAAGGATTATCAGTTGGAGACCAAGACAAACCCATAACACTATAACTCGTCGATCCTGCTGTTAAAGCTCCAAATACTTGTGGTGTTCCGCCTGTTTCCGGAACCACAAACCCAGTCACACCTGCCGAGGAAATATGAGTTACAGGCGGTGCAGGCGCTGCACTCACTTGTGTCGCAAATCCTAAAAACAAAAAACCAACGTAGAAAAAAATTGCGCAAAGTTTTGTTGAGTTTAATAAATAATTTTTATATGTATTTTCTTTTTTATTTTTTTCCATATTTTTCCTTTTTAAATTTTAAATT
>CAINMG010000053.1 GCA_903850725.1 Candidatus Staskawiczbacteria bacterium | reverse complement strand
AAACAATGCGGACTCGGCAGGGCAAACTATTTTTCTGGGGTTTTGGATTTGCCCTGCCTCGACTGATTTCCCGCCCGCAGGAGGGGTCTGGGGAGGAATGCGGGCGGGTTTCGGACTGGGGGTTTTCGGAAAATTCGCCACTAAACCTATGACTTACGAGCAAACTTTAGAACAAAAATCGAAACAACTAAAAACAATCCCGTTACCAAATCAATTATACTCCACAAATCACGATTTAGATAAATTGGAAAAAATGGATTGAAAAGAACGGCAATGAAACCAAAAATCCAAATCCATTTTTCTCTTTGTTGCTCGTAAGCCATCCAAGCAACATAAGCAGTCACAGCGAACACAACAAACCGTAAGAGCGTAAAAAATCCGTATGGCCAACCGTCAATTAAAGCCACGAATAAAAAGAGGGCGGCGATACTGACGATTATGTTTTTCTTTTTATTTAATTCCATTTTTAATTAAGCATTTTTCCCATTATCTTCTGCTTGTTGCTGTGCATATTTCATTATACTTGCTTCGTAAAACTTTTTACTAATTCTCTTCATTTGGATTTTATTTCCGACAAACCAAAAGACAAAAGAAATAATCGCATTAGATATTACAGCACCAAATTCTAGGCTGATTATATTGATAACTCCAAAAATTAAAAAAATGAAGGAAACGCCATACAAAAATCTTACTGCCCAATTACTTTTCTTTTGGTCGTCTATTTCGGCAAAAACTGCTAATTGTTCATTGCTCATCTCATCAGGATTAAGACCGATTGATTTTACCCAAGTAGATGTATTCTTTGAAAGAATCGGTCGCTCTATAATTTTTTGAGTTTTGCCGAAAATTGCATTGTAAGCGTCATCCATAGCTTTTTGCTTTTTTGTATGGCGTTTCATATAACCCTCAAAATCAAAACCTCGCCCGAAATCATCTTGCGGATTCTCAAAAATCAAAATGGAACTCGCAACATCTTTTATATCTTTTTCTTCTTTATTTCCTACGCTCTTTTCAAAAATTGCATCCACTGTCATTTTGATTTTATGTTCGTCCCACCGTAGATTTGAAAAATAAATCCGAGCAGTTTCTCTAAACAATTCTTGATCTGTTGCTTTGGGGCGAAAAAGCTTTAGTTGTTTGTAAATGCCAAAAATCTTTTTTGCTTTAGCTTTTTCGCTCCCCATGAAATAGCCGAATATCCACAGAACGACGTAAATACCCAAAATTACTAGAACTATTGTTGGATTAACTTTCCACAAACTATAAAAACCACCAGCAAAAAGTGCTAACCAAATAAGATTGATAACAAGTACCGCAACGACACTGTTAAAAATCATCGGTCTTTCAAGAAAAGATTTGCTTTGTGCGTTTGCACTCCATTGGAAAACAATGAATCCGAGAACAGTTAAAATTATTCCGAGTATTAACATAAATTATTTTTTATCATCATAATGAATATTTTGCCCATCTTCTGTTTTCCAATCAGACCAGTAACTATTGCCGTTATAAAATCCTATATTCAAGGCTCGTCCGCTCCAAAGTAAGCAAAGCAAATCTTCGTGTTCTAAAACAGCAAGAGTTAATCCATTTATAGCTTTTCGATAGATTGTTCGTTGAGCATACCAAATAACTGCAAGCGTTATAGTTAGAGCGGTTAGCCAACCGATTCCACTTATCAAACTCCAAGCAAGACCGATGAACACTAGTCCAATTAACCCGCTTCTAATAAATCCAAATATCATTGCAGAGCTAGGGTGAAATATGAAAAAGCAAATTAGTAAAACTGGCAAAGCGAGAAGTAAGAGCCAACTTTTTGTTGCGATTGCATAAATAATAAATCCTATCGCAGCAATAAAAGGAAGAAATGCTAAAAATAGTGCTTGCGTTCTTAACCATGAGGAAGAATAGATTCCATTTTGTGCCCACTGCAAAGCGACACCTCTATCAACACCAACATTCGCAACACCCTCTGTTGAAGCTTTTTTAAGTTCACTAAAAGTTTTGAATGGAAAGTTTTTTAATTCTTCCACTCGCTTTGGCTTTTGCTCTTTTTGTTCGTTTTGATTTTCCATAGTTAATTTATTAAATCATCAACACTCACACTAAGGGCTTTCGCAACCTTTTTGAGCGAGTTTAATGTCGGGTTTTGATTTTCCCCCGATTCCATTTTAATAAGCGTGTTATTGGCGACATCCGCCAATCTCGCCAGCTTCTCTTGCGAAAGCCCTTTGGCTTCTCGCAATTTTTTTATGTTGTTTGCTAAATTTTGGTTAGTTGACATATAATCAATAAAAGATTAACATTATATTGAGGTATCCATTTATCTGCTACTATTATGATGTTACACCAAAATTTAAAACAAATCAATATAAAGGATTTTTTTGTGGTGGCGAATTTTCCGAAAACCCCCAGTCCGAAACCCGCCCGCATTCCTCCCCAGACCCCTCCTGCGGGCGGGAAATCAGTCGAGGCAGGGCAAATCCAAAACCCCAGAAAAATAGTTTGCCCTGCCGAGTCCGCATTGTTT
>CAINMG010000052.1 GCA_903850725.1 Candidatus Staskawiczbacteria bacterium | reverse complement strand
TGTTATAAATAAAATTGATTCAGAACAAGCAAAAGTAGAAGAGACAGAACAAGAAATGGCAACACTTTTATGGCCAGAAGATCCCTTCGAATCCGCTCAGGGTAAAATTCTGAAAATTTCAGCAAAAACAGGAAAAAATGTTGAGCAAATATTAAAAGCAGTTATTGAACAAGTGCCAAGTCCAGCCACGATACCGGGTATCGACGAAACAGATACCCGGTATCAGATACCCGGTATCTGCCAAGAAAAGCCTTTTCGGGCTCTTATTTTTGATTCTGATTATGATTCTTTCAAGGGTGTTATTGCTTACGTTAGAGTAATTGATGGAGAAATAAATGATAGAGAAAAAATTGAACTTATGGCAACCAAAACACAAGCTGAAATAAAAGAATTAGGATACTTAAATCCTACTTATTCTGCAAAACAAAAAATTACAGCTGGGGACATTGGATATATTGCAACAGGCATAAAGGAGCCAGGAAAAGTAAGAGCAGGAGATACTATTATTAAATGGCAGGCACCGGGAAACAAAACTCAAATTGAAATGTTACCAGGTTATTTGGAACCAAAACCAATGGTTTTTGCTAGTTTATATCCAGAAAATCCAGATGATTTTGATGTGCTTAAAGTTGCTTTGGCTAAATTAAAATTATCAGATCCTTCTTTAGTTTTTGAGCCAGAAATGAAAGAAGCTTTGGGTAGGGGATTTAATTGTGGATTTTTGGGAACCTTGCATATTGAAATTATTTCTGAAAGATTAGAAAGAGAATTTAATTTAACTTTAGTTATTTCAACCCCATCTGTTGTTTATAAAATCTTCGATAAAAAAGATAAGGAGATTTTTATTTATTCAGCATCAGATTGGCCAGATCAATCAACAATAAATAAAACCGAAGAGCCATGGGTTTCTTTGGAAGTTGTAACTCCTATAAATTATATTGGCAAAGTAATGGATATTTTAAAAGATTTAAAAGGAAATTATTTAGAAACCAATTATTTAACCAATGAAAGAGCTGTAATTGTTTTTGAAACTCCTTTGCGTGGAATTATTGCAAACTTATATGATAAAATAAAAACTGTAAGCCAAGGATATGCTTCAATGAGCTATAATATTTTGGGATTTAGACCTGGCAAATTAGTAAAAATGGAAATTTTGGTTGCAAATAAAAAAGAAGAAGCATTTTCTAGAATTGTGTCAGAGGATGAAGCTTTTAGAGATGGCAAGACTTTGGTGGAAAAATTAAAAGAAGTTTTAGTTCCCGAACAATTTTCAATAGCACTTCAAGCTGTAATTGGTGGCAAAATTATTGCCAGAGAAACAGTTTCTGCTCGTAGGAAAGATGTAACAGGATATTTATATGGTGGAGATGTAACAAGGAAAAATAAACTTTTGGATAAACAAAAAAAAGGGAAAAAATTACTTAAAGAAAAAGGCAGAGTCACTATTCCCTCAAAAGCATTTCTGGAAGTTTTCAGAGCATAGTTATGCACAGGTATAAAATTGACATAAAAATTACAGAAGAGTATTATTAGATAATAGAATAACTGATTTTAATTTTAAT
>CAINMG010000051.1 GCA_903850725.1 Candidatus Staskawiczbacteria bacterium | reverse complement strand
TTCGACCTTTATTTTTTAATTGAAAACTTTTAATTTCAAATTTACTTCATAATACCCCCCCCCAGATGCCAAAAGTCAAGCAATTGACATAAGAATAAAATAGCATATAATAATAATATGACCATTGAAGAAATAAAAAATAAAGTTTCCCCAATTTTTCAGCAATTTGGCGTTGAATACGCAGAGCTTTTTGGTTCTACTGCCAGAGGAGAAAATAAAGAAAATAGTGACATTGATATACTTGTTTCTATCACAAAACCAATAGGAGTTTATAAATTTATAGGCCTGCAACAAGAGCTTGAAAATATTTTTGGCAGAAAAGTAGATTTGGTTTCTAAAAATGCAATAAACAAACATATAAAACCTTTTGTAGAAAAAGATTTAATAAAAATTTATGGAGAAAGATAACAATATTTATTTAAAAAATATTATTGATAAAGCACAAGAAGCAATTGAATATTGCGAGAATTATACGGCTGAAAGTTTTTTAAGTGATGAAAAAACTCAAAGTGCTGTGATTTTAAAACTAATTGTAATTGGCGAAGAAGCCAAAAAATTACCAGAAGAAATAAAAAACAATATTAATTTACCATGGAAAATGATTATTGGTTTTAGAAATATGGCAGTTCATGAATATTTTAATATTGAGATGTCTCAAATTTGGGAAACAATAAAAAATGATTTGCCAGTTTTGATAAAAGAAATCCAAGCATATTTAGCAAAATAAACCACGCGCCGTTCCCAACTTGATTGAAAATCCAAAAAAAATCACACTCTCGTGTGGTTTTTTATTCCCCTTAAAGTCATATTAATTCAGCCATAGCATAATTATTACGACTTTAGTAATTGATTATTGCATTTTATTTTTTTATTAAAAAATCATTGGCTTTCTTTAAAAGTTCTTTGGCGTTTTTGAATGTTACTAATTTTAGCGCCTCATCATATTCAAGCCACTTATAATCTTGATGTTCATCCGAAATTTTAATTTCCTTGGTTTTTGTTTCTGCTAAATAAAAATTAACCAATTTAAAAACCCAAACTGGTTTACCTTTTTTTAAATCTTCTTTTGTCATCTTTTCTTTATACTGCTTAAAAAAATATTTATGAATTTCCTTAAAACCATCGATAATCTCTAGGTCATTTATGCTTGTTTCTTCAACTGCCTCCCTTCTAAGTGTTTGTTCGTCTGTTTCGCCTGGATCAATATGTCCTTTTGTAAAATCCCAATGCTTTGCTGTATATTTCAAAAGCAAATAATATATTTTATTATCTTGTTTGCGATATATTACAGCTCCTACTGATTTTTCTTGAGGCATAATTTATTTATTTTTTAATTGTTTTAAGAATTCTTCTACCGGAAAAGTATTTATAATATCTTGTTTTTCTGCCCAGCCACGACGAGCCATACTTACCCCGTATTCCATTAAAATTAATTGTTCTTTTTGATGAGAATCTGTGTTTATTAGCATTTTAACGCCCTCTGCCTTGGATCTACGAATATAAAAATCATTTAAATCCAGTCTTTCTGGGGCTGAATTAATTTCCAAAATTGTGCCTGTTTCGCGGGCAACTTTTAAAATTTTATCAAAATCTAATTGTGCTTCTTCTCTTTTGCCAAGCAGTCTTGTGGTAGGATGAGAAATTATATCTACATTTGGATTTTTCATTGCTTTTACTAATCTTTCTGTCATTTCTTTTTTGTCCATTTTTAAGCTTGAATGAAGCCCAGCAATTACATAATCTAACTTTTCTAAAACTTCATCTTTAATATCTAGACTCCCATCATTTAAAATATTCGCTTCGCAACCGTGCAATATTTTAAAGTTTTTATTATTAAATTTTTCATTTATTTTTTTAATAGCTTTGCTTTGTTTTAAAAGTTTTATTTCATCTAAACCATTTTCAATTTTTAAAAACTTGGTATGGTCAGAAATTCCAATATATTCATAACCCATAGCCATTGCAGTTTCTGCCATTTCTTCAATACTATTTTTTCCCCCGTCCCAATTTGAATGACAATGCAAGTCCCCTTTTATATCTTTTGATTCCACGAGTTTGGGCAACTTATCCTGAGCGAGCGAAGCGAGTCGAAGGATTTCTCCATTATCCTCGCGAAGTTCTGGCTCAATAAAAGCAATCCCTAAAGCACTATAAACACCCTCTTCAGTCTTACCGGCAATACGCTTTTTGCCTCTAAAAAGCCCGTATTCGCTTAATTTTAGGCCCTGCTCAATAGCAATCTTACGAGTGGCTATATTATGCTCTTTTGAACCTGTGAAGTACTGCAAAGCAGATCCAAAGCTTTCTTCTTTTACCACGCGCAAATCCATATCAAAGCCCATTTTCATTCTAACAGATGCTTTAGTGCTCCCTTTTGCCCAAACTTTTTCTACGCCATCAAGTCCTACAAAATAGTCCATAATTTTCTCTGGTTTATCTGAAGCTACCAAGATATCAGCATCCCCTATTGTTTCTTTTCTGCGCCTTAAAGAGCCTGCCAAAGAAATTTGCTTTACCTCTGGCAATAATCTTAATTTTTCAACTACTTCTCTGGCAATAGGTAAAACAATTCCCAAAGAAAGACGACCTGAAGCAGTTTTTAAAAATTCAATTCCCTGCAAAATATTTTGCTCGGTTTTCTCGCCAAAACCATCAAGCGGAGCAATATTATGTTTCTTGGCTTGCTTTTCCAAATCCTTTAAATTCTTTACACCCAATTTTTCATACAAAACTTTAATTTTCTTAGGCCCTAAACTTTCCACATTTAAAAGTTCATCAAGCTTAATTGGAGATTTTTTCTTAAAATCTTCAAGCGTTTTTATTTTGCCTTTTTTTAAATATTCTTCAATTGCTTCAGCTAAATTTTTACCAACTCCCGAAATTTTTTGCAATCCTTCTAATCCATCTTTTTTATAAATCTCACCAACATCTTCATTTAAAGATTCTAAATTCAAAGCAACCTTAATATATGCTTGAGGCTTAAAAGCAATGCCTTCCATTTTCATAAAATCTGCAATTTGAAAAAATATTTTCGCAATTTCCTGATTTTTCATAAAAAAATTATAAATTATGGCTCTACTACTGGAGTTACTGGTGGGATCATTGGAAAGCCATCAGCCTTCATTGAAATATCATCCTTAATAAATAATAAAAGAAATGTTGAGAAAAATGTTAGCCCAGAAACCAAAATAAAAACAGTTGGGAACCCAAACATACTAGCAATTATTCCTCCAACTCCCCCGGCTATGCCAGCCCCTGCACCCAAAAATGTACTTTCCAAGCTCCACTCCAAAGCCTCTCTGTTCTTATCAATATGCCTTGTAAAAATTGCCAGCCATGGTGGGAAAACCATAGACATCCCCACAGCATAAATCATTTGCAAAATATAAATATGCCAAGGCTCAGTTGAAAACAAATATCCAATTGGAATAAATCCTGCAATAAATGTACCGATTACCATAAACCAAAAATCATCTCTCTCGCCTTTGGTCTTGTCTAAATAATGCCCTATCGGCACTTGCAAGACAGATTTAACTGCCCAGTATGAAAGTGATGCAAAGCCAGCTACTTGAGTAGCTTGCGCCATATCGTCAATTGCGATTCTTTGCAAAATAAAAATTGCAAATACTGGCCCCACCAATCCCCAACCCAAATTTAAGAAAAAGTCACTTGTAATTAAAATCTTAATTATTTTGTTTATTGCTTTAGACATTGTTGTAGCGAGGCAATTGAATTTTTTAAAAATTGGGCGGGCACCCATGGAAGAGAGGGTCCCGATTTTTCGAAAAATTTAATTGCCGAGCAATTTTAACTAATTATACTACATTTATCAAAAATTCAAAACAAAAGAAAAGGCCGTTGGTTTCCCATGGCCATTGTGCCAAACGCCATCTTTGAAAAACGAATCATTCGCTTCCTGGGGTGGCGGGCCTTAGCTCCTCACCGGTAACCTTCATATAAAGAGATTTCAGATAAGTCTTCTCCGGCAGACTCAATACCATGTCACGAATAGCAAAAAGACAAACTAATGCGAGTACATTTAACTCTTCTTGTTCCACAATAATCTGCTTCATGTCTGCCATTTCTATATACCTCACTAGGTTTCCTCAAACTAAAAAAAGAACACTCTTTCATATTACTCTTTTTTTTATTTTTGTAAACAAAAAATCTTCATGCAAAGGCAATACTACAATTATATTTTCAAATATTTGCCTGTGTGAGATTTTTTGTTTTTAGCAATTTCCAAAGGAGTTCCTTGGGCCACAATTTGTCCCCCAGCTTCTCCACCTTCTGGCCCCATATCTATCAAATAATCAGCACAAGATATAAAATCCATATTATGCTCAATTGTTAAAACTGTATTTCCCTTACTAACTAAATTTCTTAAAACAGCTACCAATTTTTTGATGTCTTCAAAATGCAAACCAGTTGTTGGCTCGTCTAATATATATAAAGTTTTGCCAGTGTCTCTCCTTGAAAGTTCTGTAGAAAGTTTAACTCTTTGTGCTTCTCCACCAGATAATGAAACTGCCGCTTGACCCAATTGTATATATGAAAGACCAACTTCTTTCAAAGTTTTCATTTTTTCATAAATCCCAGGAATATTTTTGAAAAACTCCAAAGCCTCTTCAATTGTCAGGTCTAAAATATCTGAAATATTTTTTCCTTTATAATCAATTTCCAAAACTTCTTTATTATACCTTCTGCCCCTGCACTCTTCACATTCAACATAAATATCTGGCAAAAAATACATTTCAACTTTTTTCTGACCTTGCCCTTCGCAAGCTTCACACCTACCACCTTTTACATTAAAACTAAATCTACCTGGACCATATCCTCTTATTTTTGCTTCTTTTGTTTTTGTAAAAATATCTCTGATAAATGAAAAAGCTCCGGTATATGTAGCTGGATTTGATCTTGGAGTTCTACCAATTGGAGATTGATCAATTAAAACAATTTTATTTATATTTTCTTTTCCCAAAATTTCTTTGTGCTTGCCCGCTTCATCTTTAGCTCTATAAAATTCTTTAAGTAGCGAGCGAGCTAAAATATCAGAAACCAAAGTTGATTTTCCAGAACCAGAAACACCAGTAACACAAACAAACTTACCTAAAGGGATTTTGGCATCAATATTTTTTAAATTATTTTCTTTTGCTCCTTTTATTTCTATAAATTTTTGTTTCTCGTTTTTGTTTTGCTTTAAAATTACTAAGCCATCACTAACTTTTTTCCTACCAGACAAATAATCTCCAGTCAAAGTATGTGATTTTAAAAGTTCTTTTGCTGTGCCTTCAAACACAACTTTTCCTCCGTGCTTTCCAGCCCCAGGCCCAATTTCAATTAACCAATCAGCTGACATCATAGTCTGAGAATCATGTTCAACTACTATTACTGTATTCCCCAAATCTCGCAACTGCTTTAAAGTATCAATTAATCTATGTTGATCTCTAGCATGCAAACCAATAGATGGTTCATCTAAAATATATAAAACCCCTGACAATTTTGAACCAATTTGTGTAGCCAGCCTAATTCTTTGCTCTTCTCCGCCAGATAAGGTGCCTGCTTTCCTCGCTAAAGTCAAATAATTAAGTCCCACATCAAGTAAAAATTGAGACCTGTCTAAAATTTCTTTTGTAATTGGCGCTGAAACTTTTAAGTCTTGAGCGCTTAATTTATTATTTAAATCTGAAAAAAAATCTTTTACTTTTTCAATTGACATTTCAGAAATCTCATCAATTGATTTTTCATTAATTTTAACACCCAAAACTTCTGGCTTTAATCTTTTGCCATTACATTTTGGGCATTTCTTTATAATCATATATTGTTCAATCTCTTGTCTGGTCCAATCTGAATCTGTTTCATGATATCTTCTCTCTAAATTCCGCACGACACCTTCATAATCTTTATCACCATAAAGAATTACATCAATAACATTTTTTGATAAATTCTTTACTGGCTCATCTAAAGAAAAATTATGTTTCATTGATAAACTCAAAAGCAAAGAGTAATAATAACCCTGTCTACCAACTTTGTGACTAGCTCGCGACCATGGCCAAATAGCCCCTTCAGATAAAGTTAAATTTTTATTAGGAATTACAAGCTCTGAATCAACTTCTAATTTTTCGCCAAGACCAGTGCATTCAGGGCAAGCACCATAAGGATTGTTAAATGAAAATAACCTTGGCTCTAATTCTGCCAAAGAAATCTCACAAGCCTCGCAAGCAAAATGCTCAGAAAAAATTAAATCATCATTATTTTTAATTCCTACAATAACTATACCCTTACCCAATCTTAAGGCAGTTTCCAAAGAATCTACTAACCTTGATCTTTCCAAATTTTTATCAAGCACCAACCTATCAACAACTGCTTCAATATCATGTTTTTTTTGTTTATCCAATTCTTTTGCCACAGCTTCTTCAATAGGATAAATATCCTTATCAATTCTCACTCTAATAAAACCAGCTCTTTGAATTTCTTGCAAAACAGCTTGATGCTCGCCCTTTTTGCCACGAATCACCGGACCCAAAATAGTTATTTCAGAGCTAGATTTAATTTTCATTACTTGTTGTGTGATTTGATCTATAGTTTGACGAGAAATTAATTTTCCACAATTTGGACAATGTGGCTTACCAATTCTTGCATAAAGCAATCTTAAATAATCATAAATTTCTGTAATTGTTCCAACAGTAGATCTTGGGTTATGAATTGATTTTCTTTGATCAATAGATATTGCCGGGCTTATACCTTCTATTTTATCTACATCTGGCTTGTCCATTACTCCTAGAAATTGCCTGGCGTAAGCAGACAAACTCTCAACATATCTTCTTTGACCTTCGGCATAAAGCGTATCAAAAGCCAGCGAACTCTTGCCAGAGCCCGAAAGACCAGTAATTACAACCAATTTATTTTTGGGAATATCCAAATCAATATTTTTTAGGTTGTGAACTCTAGCTCCCCTTATTTTGATAAAATCTTGTTTTTCTTTATTCATATTTTTAGTCTGTCATTATACAACTTTTAATAGCAAATTTCAATATATCGTATTAAATCATAAAAAATCAATTTGCAAAAAATATTTTTTAGAGTTAACCTTTAATTATGAATCCAGAAATAAGCATAATTTTGCCATGTCAAAACGAAGAAGAAGCCTTGCCTTTTTGTTTAGAAAAAATACAAAAAGTTATTCAAGAAAACAATTTATCAGCAGAAATAATTGTTTCCGATTCTTCGACAGACAAAAGCCCAGAAATCGCAAAATCTTATGGCGTAATTTTAGTCAAACACAACAAAAATGGTTATGGAGTTGCTTACCAAGAAGGAATAGCACATGCAAAAGGACAATATATTTTTATGGCAGATGCTGATAATACTTATGATTTTTCTAAAATACCAGAATTTATTAATGAATTGAAAAATGGTTATGATTTTGTTTTAGGCGATAGATTATCAGGAAAAATAGAATATAAAGCTATGCCATGGCTAAATAGATATATCGGAACCCCGATTCTATCACTAATTCTGAGAATATTTTTTGGTGCTGAAATAAAAGATTCTCAATCTGGGATGAGGGCTTTAAACAAAGAATCCTTAGAAAAACTTAATCTGCGAACAACTGGAATGGAATTTGCCTCAGAGATGATAATAAAAGCTATAAAAAATAATTTAAAAATAAAAGAAATACCAGTTAACTATTACAAAAGAAAAGGAATTTCAAAACTAAAACCATTTCCTGATGGTTGGAAACATTTGCGATTTATGTTTTCCATGTTAGAAATTAAATAAAAATGATTATTGAATTTGGCGTAACAATTTTATCATATCTCTTGCTCTTTATTCCTGGAGTGCTTTTAAGTTATATTTTATTTCCCAAAACAGATATTATCGAAAGAAGCGCTTATTCTGTGGCTATGGCTTACTCAATAAAAATTATTTTTACTTTTTTTATTTCATTATTTGCTGTATCTTCAGCGTTTTTAGCGGGCGCCATATGGATTGCCATAATTCTGATTATATTATTAATTTTTTTCTTTACAAAAAATCCTAAAAAAACCAATTTTAATAAACATATTATATATCTTTTAATATTAGGATTTTTAGGATTTGTTTTCAGAATATGGTTTCGCTCACCAATCAAATATTATAGAAATTGTTACGAATATGCAACAAAATTTGTTAAGGGAATTGTCCCTGATTTGGGATTTTATACTGGAATGGCACAAAACCATTCTTATTATGTTTTAGGCAAAACAAATGATTTTTCTACATTTATAAACACCGCACTATCGAACCAATTTTTCCAGGTTTTTATTTGGTGTTTTATCTATCTTTGTTTTCTATATATTTTATTTAAGAAATTCAACAAAAATGACCATATTTTTTGGGCAATAGCACTTTTCTCATTAGGTCCAATTGAAATATTTACCAACGCTCAACCCGTAATGCTTCTTTCCTATGCATCTGTATTTTCACTTTTGATTTTGCTCAAAAATAATAGCTGGAATTTTTTTGCTTTTTTAATTTTGCTCTCTGTTTCTCTGGCCATGTGCTACTACACTGCCACAATGGTAATCATTTTAATTTCATTGGGATTTATAACCTCTTTGGCAATAAAATTATTTTTTAAAAAACCAAAAAATATTAAAAACTTACTTTTCAATAGAACGCTAATTATGTATCTTTTCATATTTTTATTATCTTTGTCATTACTGCTTTTGATCACTAAAATGCAAAAATTCACAGTTAATATGATAAAAGATACTTCTAACATTCAGTATTCTTTTAATGTTAATAGCGACAATCAGACAAACTATAACCAACCCGAAACTAACACTTCCAATGAAGCTGTAATCCCTGGGGGGCTGAATCCATACAAAGACCCTGTCTTTATGGGTTTTTCTGCAATGGGCTGGCAATCAATACTTTTTATTTTATGTGGATTTAGTTTTGCTATTTATATAGCACATAAAATTATTAAAAAAGATTTGTCAGATGATGATAAAAATTTATTAATTTGCACACTACCAATTGCTTTACTTTCTTTAGGATTTTTTTATATGGGTTATCCGGCTAGAGCTTTCAGTTATGTGTCTTTTTTTAGCATACTTGCCATAAATATTAACAAAAAATATTATAAAATATTTTTTATTTCTGCTATAATTTTTATTTTAATAACCTGCTTTTTAGTAGCCAAGGACAAAAGATCAGCTTATGAAGGATCCTTAGGAGAAATAAACGGAGCTTTGGCGATAAAAGATTCTTTTTCCGGAATTATTTTTACAGATGAATGTTTTGCAAACCAATTAGTACTTAATGATTATTACAAAGTAACTGGAGCAGATGATAAAGACCCAATAATAAATACTCTTTTTTACCAAAATAATAAAGATATTTTTTTTAAAACTATAAGCACTATGAATAAATCTGGCATCCCATACATTGCCACCACAGAGAGAATGAGGAATAAATACATTCTTATGACCAACTATCAGCAAAAACCTATCACAAGCTCCTATCTTTATGATACTTATTTACAGAAAGTTTATGACAACAATGATGTAAAAGTTTACAGCACAAACATTAATACTCCAAAATAAAATGAAAACTCTATTTTTATCACATAAGCCCCATGAAGTTCACCTTAATTTTGCCAAAACTATTGCATCAAATATTAAAATTACTCCATTTAATAATTTAGTTGCCTTATCTAAGAAATACCAAGCAATTAATTACATCTACCCTTTTTTTTGTTTACTTTATGGATTTATTTTACAGGTTCCAGAAGATATAATTTTAGTTGATGGTGGTTCTTCGTTGTGGATTGCCTTGGCAATAAAAATAAAAAAGCCAAAAATAAAATTTATATATTTAGATGGAGATCTTTGCATAACATCAATGCAAAAAGCTGGATGGCTGGAAAGAACCGCCAAGAATTTTGCCTTTAAAAAAGTAGATGGAATTATTAGCGTTTCTGAAACTAACAAAAAAATAGCTAAAAAATTCTTTGACATAGCAATAGAAGTTTGCAACCCTTATTCAAAAGAATTATCCACGACAAATATTGAACGGAAAAACTACGGATTATTTATCGGCAGATTAGACCCTGATAAAAATATTAAAAGAATAATTGATTTTGCAAAACAATGTCCATATTTTGAAAAATTTGTAATAGTTGGTGACGGAGTTTTAAAAGAATATGTTAAGAAAATCGCTTTGATCAATAAAAAAATTGAATATTTGGGAGAAAGAAATGATGTTGAAAAATTCTATAACGAATGTAAATTTTTGCTTCATATTCCTGATAACGACCCCTACCCAACTACAACTATGGAGGCTTTAAAATGTGGCTGTTTTACTATAGTTTCAAAAAACTCAGGAACAAGTGAAATATTTAATGAAATATTTATAATTGAAAATCCAAATAATTTTAAC
>CAINMG010000050.1 GCA_903850725.1 Candidatus Staskawiczbacteria bacterium | reverse complement strand
TTGCAAAATTTTAAAGCCCTTAAAAGTCATTTAAATAGTTAGTTTTTTAAAAAAATCATAAAAAATTATTAAAATTTGTACTCTGAAAAACCATCTATCTTTTCCACTTTTGCTGTCTAGTTTACGCAGACCACCTTACTAAATTGTTCTCGTTGGTGTACGGATGGTTCACTGGCGTCAAAGCGGAGCAGGAAGCTTCGTCGGTGGAGGGAGTCTTGGTTCAGGAGGAGCCTCGACAAGAAGTTGTAAAGAAAGTCGTGGAAGCGCTGGCAGTTCAGGAAGAACTAAAGACTGCGGAGCCCACGAAAGTCGTGATTCAACAAGAGGAACCAACGTTTTTGTTCGAGGGCACACTGGAAAAATGGCAGGATTCCATTCATAAGTTGCCTGCAGAACATGCGGCGCAAGATGCGCGACATCAAGCTGAGCTCGATCGACTAGAGGCTCAAAAACGGAATTTTAAGCAGCAACTCTTAGCGACGACTGGCGATGATGCTAGCTCGGAACTGGTTCGGCGTAATTTGAAGCGCCAGATTTCCGAGATCGCCAGCGGAATCGAAAAGGAGAACAAACGGTTCCGTTGTGAGCATCGTCGCACCGAAAAGAGCGTCGCGAAGGATCTGCGACAGGCTGAGATGCTGGGCATTGTCACGGATGGCAATGTCTTAATTCGAAAGCCGACTAGGACCCCAGACGAGGACAACATTAACGGAGCTCAGTATGATCGCCACGAGCGCGTGGTGGTCTGGTTCCGTGATAAACCTTGGCTGTGTCACGTGGTCACGCCTGCCAAGTGCACCACGACTTATGAAGGCGGGGGGCCATACGGCGCCTCGCCGTATCACTTTAAACCCACAGGGGAATTTCTTTCCCCAAGGGTGAAGTGGACCACACAGTCGTGGGACCAGTTTAAAGACGAAGAAGTGGCAGCGATTGATCAATTTGTGAAAAATCGTAGTTAACCTCATTTAGGAAATTAGGGCGGAGGGTGGGTCCAAGTGACTACACCCTCTGCCAGAAAGTTTTATCTTATGCTTTCAGGTTTCAAAGTAAATTTGAAAATTGAAAGGGTAAGATAGAAATTTAGAAACTTGCGGAAAGCCTGATCCGTAAGCAACACAGTTCTTTTAAGCAACTGCGAGCATAGGCACTCGCAAACCGCAAAGGAGCGGAAAATGTATAAAGTGATTTCGGGACCCGCGAGAGTACTGCCTGGTTGGTTGCCATTGCGTAGCGGCGATAAACAAGAATTGGTAGATGTGCCCGCGGGAAAATTCGTCGTCGTGAAAGATGGCGAATATGGTGTCAGAATTCATGGACGTTTTCACGAAAAGAAAAGTTTGGCGGATGGCGAAAGTCACCTGCTGAATATGGAGAGTGCGCGGATTGCCTCGTTGCGTGGAGACAAGGAATCTGCACCGAAAGACCCAATTGATTTTTGCTAATTACGATTGGGTAAGGGCGAGGTGTGGACATTCAAATGTCACACACCTCGCCAAAAAATTTTATCTTATGCTTTCAGGTTTCAAATAATCTTGAAAATTGAAAGGATAGGATAGAAATTAAAAAGCTTACAGAAAGCCTGATCTGCAAGTCACAGAGCTCTTTGAAATGTGAGTACAGGCACTCGCAACCAAATAAGGATTAGGAAAAGTGAAAAACGGCCATGATGAAAATCTTGGGTTCAAATGAGCAGGAGGAAAGACCGGTGAGAATCACGGAAGATTTTTATCAAAAAATTCAGCAAGGAAGCAAGGTTGTTTTCAAGGATGGTAACATTGTCGAATGGCGACGGTAAGATGGTCGCCACCAGACCCCATTAACTTTTGTTAGTGGGGTAAGCAAGGTAAGGGCGAAGGGTGGGCTCAATGAGCTATCACCCTCTGCCAGAAAGTTTATTGGCTTTTAAAAAAAGTCTTTTTTATTTGAAAAAAATATGAGTTATTCTAAAAATAATTAGAATTATCATTTATCTTAACATATGTTAGCATGAAGGATTTTACATCAAACAAAAACAATCTCGGTTTGAGATTGCTTCAATTCCCTCACAATAACAAAAAAAATTAAAAAGTTAGGAATTCTAGAATTTCGCGGGCTACGGACTTAGCGGCTAATGGTTTTGAAAAACGCAAAGCTTCGGTTTTCATTTGATCAAATTTTTCTGGGTGCGTGAATAAATCATGCAACTTATCTAAAAAGAAATTTGGAGTTAAGTTTGATTGCTCTATAACTAAACTTGCTCCAGTATCTGCGTATGCATAAGCATTTTTTGCTTGGTGGTTAAAAGCAGCGCTTGGTAATGGTACCAAAATACTTGGCTTGCCAGATGCTGCAATTTCAAAAATTGAGCTAGCTCCAGAGCGCGATATTACAAAATCTACAGCAGAAAAAACTGCTTTTAATTTTTCTTCATCTAAAAATCCAAAAACATGATAATATTTTTCTAAATCTTTATTCATTACAATCAAAGACTCATTTTCTACTTCTTTTAATTTCTCTTTTCCTGTGATATGTATTATCTCAAAATCTTTAAGCAAATCATTTAAAATTCTCAAAACAAAATCATTAATAAACTCAGCTCCTAGCGAAGCTCCCCAAAACAAAATTACTGGCTTTTCTAATGTTAAATTAAATAATTCTTTTGCTTTCTCAATATCCCCATCAAGTAATTCTTTCCTAATTGGGTTTCCGGTTAAAATAACTTTTTCCAAATCAAAGAATTCTGTTTTTGAAAAAGATGTAAAAATTTTCCTTGCAAATTGAGAAGTGATTCTGTTAGACAATCCTGGAGCCACATCAGATTCATGAATAAAAATAGGAATTTTTAAAAATTTTGCAGAGTAGCATACTGCCAAAGATCCTGTACCGCCTTTACTAAAAACAAGGGCTGGTTTTATTTTTAGCAAAAAATAAAAACTTTTAATAAAATCAATTGGCAGTTTATAAAAAATATCAACAAAAGTTTCCAAAGCAAAATAACGTCTTATTTTTCCTCCAGGAATATTTAAAATTTGAACATCTTCTTGACGTAGTAAAATCTCAGCAAATTCATCTTTTGGTCCAACATAAAACAACTCCAAATTTTCTTGTATGGCCATTCTTCGCATTTCTCTAATTATAGCAACTAAAGGGAAAACATGACCGCCCGTTCCCCCACCTGTAAAAACTATTTTCATAAATTTATTTTAGCACAATTAACTATTTTTGGAAATATTCAAAAGCAAACCAACTCCCGCAAGTTCTGTAAGTAAATGTGACCCGCCATAGCTAAAAAATGGAAGTGGAATTCCCGCTAAAGGCCAAATACCAATTGAAGAACTTATATTTATAAAGGCTTGTAAAGTTATCCAAAACACAATTCCCAAAGCTGTAAATTTTGAAAAATTGTCAGTTGAATTTTTAGAAATTACTATTCCGCGCCATAATAAAAATATAAACAACGCAATTAAAATTATACATCCTACAATACCCGATTCTTCAGCAATAATTGGAAAAACAGAGTCTGTCATTGCTTGTGGGATATATCCAAACTTTTGACTTGACATCCCAATGCCTTTGCCAAAAATCCCACCAGAGCCAATGGCAATTAAAGATTGTTTTATTTGAAACCCTGCTCCCAAGGGATCTGTTTCAGGATGCAGAAAAACAGAAAACCTTTCCCATCTATATGGTTCAAACCTAAT
The DNA here is from genome assembly GCA_903850725.1 of Candidatus Staskawiczbacteria bacterium. GTDB lineage: Bacteria > Patescibacteriota > Minisyncoccia > Minisyncoccales > Staskawiczbacteraceae > XYB1-FULL-32-11. Next base: position 14,637 of record CAINMG010000050.1, on the reverse strand, counting down.
AAACACAAACAACCCTCCAATTGCCCCCAAAACCGTCAAAAATGTATGCCATAAAGGCGTTCTAGCAGAAAAGTATAATGTAACCAGCGTCAGCCCAATTATGCCCAGCGTGCTCAAATCACTTTGTATTATCATAATTGTCGATACAATCGTAAGCAAAATTGCAAATGGTAAATATAAGTTTAAGAAATTATAATATCCGCCTTTAGCAGAAGATAAAATTCCTTTGCCTTTATTGTCTTTTATTCTGCTAGCTATCCAAGCTGACAGATACAAAATTGATGCAAGTTTTAAAATTTCAGAAGGCTGCAAAACCATCCCAAAAATAACAAGCCACCTTTGAGCTCCCCAATAATTTGCACCAAAAAACATTACCGATAGCAATAAAATTAAGGTTATAAGCAATATCCAAGGTGATAATTTCTTAACAAAATTTATAGGAATAAAAAAAGCAATAATTGCCAAAATTAGTGCTAATGCAAAACTTTTTAATTGGTGAAAGATATAAAAGTTTGTGTTTCCAAAATCTTTCAAAGAAGCTGACGCAGATAAAGTTGCAAGAAACAAAAAACCAAATACCAAGAGTATCCCAACAGCCCCCAATAAATAATAATCAATATGTTTTTTCATTTCGCTAATTTTCTTACAAATTTTTTAAATAAATCACCTTTTTCCTCAAAATTTTTCCACAAACTGTAGCTTGGTGAGGCGCAAGACAATAAACATACGCTCTCCTTTTCTGTGTGCTTGTAAGCAAATTTTACAGCTTCTTGCATTGATTTCGTTTCCAAAAAATTATAGTAATTTTTTTGTCTTAAGTCGCGTCGAAGGATTTCTTTGATTTCTTTCCCGGAATTTGGGAATAAAACAATATTTTTTATTTTGTATTGTTTGATAATTTTTGCTAGTTGTGCAAAATTATATCCCCTGTCCTGGCCTCCCAAAAATATTGTACCAATTTGCCCAATTGGCGACAATGCTTTAATTGCTTCTATAGTAGACTCTGGAGTTGTAGATATTGCATCATCATAAAATTTTATTCCCTTAAATTCGCCTACCAATTCAAGGCGATGATCTAAGCCTTTAAAATTTTCTACTGTTTTAGCAACAATTTCGCTAGAAATATTAAAAATTTTTGCAACTTCTACGGCAGATGCAATATTGCTTTTGTTGTGATCTCCAAGCAAATTTGATTTTAAATTTGACTCTGTAAATGAAATTGGCTTGCCTTTGCAATCTTTTAACCAACTATTTAAGATTTGATTTTTATCATTATAAATAAAATAATTATTTTGATTTTGAAAATTTATAATATTTTTCTTGGCATCATAATAATTATTTAAATTACCATGATAATTTAAATGTTCTGGGAATAAATTTGTTACAACTGCAATATGTGGTGAAAATTTAATGTCATCTAATTGATAACTTGAAAGTTCAAGTACAAAAATTTTACCCTGAGCGAAGTCGAAGGGCTTTTCATCAATTAAATACTCAAGCATTGGTTTGCCAATGTTTCCTAAAAACTCTACATCCTTGCCTGCGGTTTTTAAAATCTCATAAATTAAAGTTGATGTTGTACTTTTACCTTTAGAACCTGTTACTCCAATTACAGTATTATTTTCTAAAACATTTGATAAAAATATATTTGTAGCTGTGGTATATGGTATTGTAACTAAATTTTTATTTATGCCAGGAGTTTTTATAGCAATATCATAATCGCTTTGCATTCTTAAATAGTTTTTTCCGTTTAATTTTTCATCTGCAATTCCAATTTTTAGTTTTGAAAAAAACTTTTGCAAATATTTTTTACTCACAATCCCCTCTTTACCATAGCCCAAAATTAAAGCATTCTTCATGCCTAAAAATTTAAATTTTTCAGGAACCAAATTTTGTGATTGCGTTTTATAAACTTCTGGATAGTTTTTAATTTTTAAGGCAGCTTGCGCTTCTTCAAATGTGCCTACGCAATCAAATGGTTTTATTTTGCCTTTGCCTAAAATATCTTTAAATAATTGTTTTAAGCTTTTATCTTTTCGTAGATCTTTACCAAAAATTTTAATTAATTCTTTCTTTTTTAAAAATGGTAACAATATTGTAAATGCAAAAACGCACTTTGCGCAAGCACAGCACCATAAGCTTTTGTTTTCATTTTTAATTTTAAAGTTACTGTTACAACTGGAAAATGATTGAAAGTATTTTGGGTATTTGCCTTGCCTCGCCTCAAGGCGGGTAAACATTTCTGCAATTCTTATTTCATAAAACGGTCTTAAAATTGAAAAATATAAAAGGCTTTCGCTTATATTTTCTTTTATATAATCAGAAAACATTTTCTCAAATTCAAAAGTTTTTGACCACTGATGGTTTATTTCCACTCCTTTGTATTTTGTGTTGCCAAAATTACTACTATATTCATTGCTCACAATAAATCCTTTGTATCCATAAAGTGTGGCTGTAAAAATTCCCAAAAATGCGTAGATTGCAGAAATTGGAATGTGACCATTATACTGATGTTTATCAAAAACTTTAGAATCTAAAATCCTCTTTATTTTTAAGCTTGGTAAACCAGTCAATTTTATCACATTATTCACCAGTTCAGATTCTTTGTTTGTCTCTATATAAAAAGCTGTGATATTCTCGCCAAATTCCTTCATAAGTTCAGCTCCCACGATTGAGTCCTTTCCCCCACTTACTCCAACTAAATAGCCTTTTTTCTCACCGTCATTGCGAGGAAGGAGCGGAGCGACTGACGCGGCAATCCCAACTGTTGAGATTGCTTCGTCGCCTGCTGGCTCCTCGCAATGACAAGATTGTGGTGCGTTTTTATCATAAGGAAATTTTGGTGATTTGTTTGGATTTAAATTATTTCTATAAAAAAATTCTCCAAGTCCTTTTTTATAAACTATGTTCCAAAACTCAGCCTGCTGTTTAGTAAGTGTCGCACCCGCCTTCACTAAAGTTACGGCGGGCGGGCAATAAAATTTCCAGTAACTTATGCCCAAAATTATGTGTATACTTTGCAAAATTTTATCAAGCTGATCTTTGGGCACATCATTTAAATCAAGAAGTCCCAAGGCATTTGGAAGAACTATTGTTTCGGTCCATAAGATTGGCTCTCTGTTTTCAAATTCTGTTTTGTAATTAAAAATCACTCGCCCATTTTCTGGCTTAAATTCATAAGAAGTAAATTCAAAATTTATTGCTTTATTTTCCATCTAGTTTTATTTAGCTTACTATTTTTGTATTATACCACATTTTTTTACAAAAAAAAGCCCATAAAAATGGACTTGGTGAGTGCAGAAAATTCTGCTTATTAGGGCTTGCTCATAACCCTTTCAATGGCCTCTGGTTTTTATGAAAAGATACGGCCATACTTTTCAACTGCTTGATTGACGAAAGTTCAAACAGAAAAACTTTACTTGTACGAGTTATTGCCTATTCAGGGCGAAAATCTCGCACATTTGCACAGGAAATGGTTCGGGATGAAGTTTGGCTTCCTCCTGGGCCAAATCCCACGTCTCGCAAAACTCGTTCCACGACTCACCTGTTTCCAGATGAATGCGTACGAATTCTGCGAGCTTCTCGCTAGCATCATCATTCCATCGACGATGCCAAACGATCCGTCCACCGTTGCAGTCGGACGGCTGATTGACTCGGACACAAACAAAGCCGTCTGTGTCGCGGTCTCCAACCGACACGCCTGCTTCGCATGACTGTGCGAAATCTTGGCAACGAGCCAAGACCATGCCGACCTCCGGCTGAAGGTGCAAAACCGCACCCGGAAACTTCTCCGTCACAATACGGAGAAAATATTCCGCTTGCTCATAAGCCAACGCAACGGTTTCCTCGAAGCTGTAATCCATGGCGTTCTCCTTTCAAGAGTTAGCCAATTATGACCATTTGTAAATCTGCCACATCGACAGCAAGAGACTTGGTCACATAATCTCTTTATGGTTAAATGATAGCATAATAATAAAATGCTGTCAAATTTATTGACAGCATTTATTTGTTAAATACTTATTTGCGTTGTTCCCCGGGTTTAATCCAGCGATCAATGTTTTTCTCGTAATTACTAATTACTCGTTGACACTTTTCTTTATACTCATTACTTAAACTTTCATTATCATTAAATTCTTTTTGGATTAATAAAACTAGCTCATCAAGCCCTGCAATTGGCACTCTAAAATGTATGGCATCAACTACAACCTCAAGTGCTTTTTCTAAATTAAAAATATCATCTTTATTAGCTACTGAAACCGCATCAATAACTTTATCTGAATCAATTAAAGATATTTTTAGCTCATTTCATTAAATGATTGAGAGGTCAAGGTTGCCTTCACTGTTTCCTCAAAAGCTTTACTGCCTGAAATATTAAGACGAACAACTTCTCGCCAGATATTTGCCATTTCAAGCACGAAATTATCTGCAATGTCTTTTGCTTTTGCAAAATCCGCCTCGCCAAATTTATTTTTATAATCCTCAACTTTCTTTTCTGGTGGATCAAAATTCATTTCTTCTTCTGGAAGTTTATCTTTTAGAATACTCAACAAAACTTCTTGCCCAACTTCTTTGTGTACATTAAATTTTGTATAAGATGACGGGAAATAACCCTTTTCATTTGTTTGCCATTGGTTGCCAATTGCATATGCTACAATTTCATTTTTTACTTCACGAAAAATACTGTCCATTTTTTCATTTTTGTAACGGTTTTTGTGTGCAGGAGATATGACATTATCATAAAGTTCATGAAAAAGCTCATGTCTTATGATTTGTGATATTTCTTTTTCTGACTTTTCTCCAATATAAACTAAAATCGTGCGATTTGCTTGTTTTCCAATATAGCGATTGTCCTTTTCTTCAGAATAAGTTTCGCCTTCACTCTTATTTGTAGAAATCAGAAAACAATCAGTCATTTTAAATCCATCAACCTCTTCTAAATTTTTTGACTTTTCAATCATTATCCACGTCTCTTTGTCGCGCACCTTTATAACCACAGCGCCCCAGGGCATAACCGAAACATCATCTAAGGATATTTTTTCTGAAAGTTGAATTTTATGTGCTAACTCCATATAATTTAAAAAAATGTCACGCGGGGCCAAAGGCCGTTCCTTGTATAAAGATTTAAGAGATACTCCATTTCTATGAACTTTGCCTTCAGATTCCTTTAAAATATTTTCATATATTTTTTCCATTACTTTCTGCTGACTAACGGAAAGATCTTTTTTTGTTTCAGATAACTCATTTTCCAATTCTTCAATACTAATTTTGTCATCAATTAAACTGATCATTTTATCATAAATAACTTCCGCAAAACGGGTATTTTCGTCATAACGAATTTGCTCAGCAGGACTAATACTTCTTTCAAAGCGAGTGTTTAATTCAAGATTAATTGGAGTTTTTTCTTCAATAGCTTCGCGATAATTTGAAAATGATGAATCTCTTTTATCCATATTTGCTTATTTTAAATATAAACTTTTTTATTGGATTTTTTCTTCAATATTTTCAAGTTTTAATGTGGACTCGCCTCCTGTGATTTTAACTACGTCTTTATCAATTTTGGCAAATTCTGTGTTGGCTTTATTATAACTTCCAACTGCAGAATCTAAGTGCTGACCTAATCTTCTTGTATATTCTGAATATGTAAATAAATGTTTGCCAAGTTTTTCTACTTCTTTAATAATTGTTTGAGCTTGCTCGGAAATTTTTTGATTGCGAAGACCCTGCAGAACAGTTTGCAGATAGGCCAAAAAAGAAGTTGGTGAAACAATTACCACTTTTTTCTTGCCAGCATAATGAATTAAATTATTTGTATCTTCTGTTACAGCACCAACTTTATTTATGAGTAAATCATAATACACAGCTTCAGAAGGAATAAACATAAAAGCAAAATCCATTGTATTTTCTTCTGGTCTTACATATTTTGAAGTTTCATCAATTCTAATTTTTAAATCACCCACAAAAGCAGTTTCAAATTTCTTTTTTATTTCTGGATCTCTAGCTTCAATAATTCTATTATAATTCTCTAAAGAAAATTTTGAATCAATTGGAATAATTCTTTTATCTACAAAAACTACAGCATCTACAATATTACCATCTTTAAAAGAATATTGCATTTGAAAAGATGAAGGTGGCAAAACATTTTTTAAAACAGTTTCCAGATAATATTCTCCAAGAATTCCTCTTTGTTTTGGATTTTTTAAAATATCTTGCAGGTTTTTTAGTTGATCGGCAAAGCTTACAACTTGTCTATTGGTTTCGTCTAATTTTGCTAATCTTTCTCTTACATCCCCAATAATTTTGGTAGATTCTGCAAATTGAAATTGAGTAGTTTTGTTTGATTCAGAAAGCTTTGTATCTAGCACCTGAGAAATTTGGTTTATTTGTTGTTGAAGCATTAAAAGTTGGCCATTGTCTGCTTGCCCTGAGCCTGTCGAAGGGTTCTGGTTTTTTACAAGCAAAACAATCACAACTCCAATTGCTAAAATAGTTATAATTAAAAGTATTATTGAAACATCCATATTTATTTTACAAATAAGTTACAAATGCAATGCCCGTCCTTGGCAACTTCGTCTTTATGATACACGCAAGGGCAAATTATTTTTGCATCTTTTTCTGCATCCCCTGTCACCCTTCTACATGGGCAATATTTCTTGCCATGCTTTTTTTCATTTTCCAAAAGTCCATTTATAACTCTGTCTGTAGTTTTTTTATCAGGATTTAAATGAAAACCTTGAGTAATTGCATAATTATAATAACGCTCAGAAATTTCTTCTACACTTTCCTGGCCAGTTAAAACTTGATTTATCATTTGCTTTATAGATTGTTCTGTGGCCATGCCTACAAATCCAGTTACAGGATTTCCATTTTGAAATACAATCACTGTGGGAATTCTATCTACATTAAATTTACCAGCTGTTTGTGGTGCATCATCTAAATTTACTTTCATTAAAACAACTTTGTCTTTTAATTCACTAGCAACTTTTTCTAAAATAGGAGCCAGCATACGGCATGGCTCACACCAAGTAGCAAAAAAATCTACAATTACAAGTTTGTCTTGATTTTTAATTTCTGTTTCAAAATTTTGATCTGTTAAATTCATAAGGGTATTATACCAAAAAATTTTGCAAAAGAAAACCCCGTCGGCGCAAATGCACAACGGGGTTCGGGCTTATTACTATTCACCACTAACCACCCAACTGAGCAAGTTGCTTAGCTAGTTGGCGTTGCTGCTCTTCTAACTGTTTGAGCTTAGCCTGGCGCTCTTTCTCACGCCCTGCTCTCGCAACTTTTCTCCTAGCCGTAGCGAACAATCGTCGCTGACTCTGGAGAGATTTGCAGAGCAGTAAGACTTCGGCCTCCCGTGAGCCACCGTAAAGCGCTTCTTGCAATGTTTCTGGCACACGATACTCCTCCCCCCACGAACCATCGATTCTCGGCAAATATAGTTTGTACTGAAAAGCCAGTGATTTCAACGCTTGGTGCGTAGCTCTATCGGGCTTCTTTTGTCTCAACAGCCAATGCAGGTTATTCGTGGCAGCTAGGATATCGACTAGTTTTGGACGGGCTGAAATCAACCGTTCAACGACCACAGATTTGCATAAACTGCGAAAGTCATACCGACCATACTCCCATCCGAGTTCAGCAAAAATGGTGAGAAATTTTCCGATGGTCCGGATTTGTGGTTTTTCGCTATCGGCATGGAAATTACGCAATGTACATCGACAGAGTCGATCATCATCGACACGAAGAAACCACAAGGTCTTCTCAAAGACTTCTTGATCTCCGAGCATCCACCACCACATAGGGTCGCGATCCTTTTCATGACCAAAAAAGCGAGCACACAAAACGTCAAAGGCCTTTTCAGCGACTTTGCACCGATTTTTTGCCCTCTCTTCGCCAGAGGATTCATCAAAAATTCGAAAATTGTTTGAGCTTCTCCATCCATCGGCAAGTTCCATTAAAAACAGTACCGATTCCTTTCCTACATATTTGCTTTTAAGAACTGTTTGAAGTGTGCCCAATCTGTGGCTCATCGTATTTTTGTCGCCCCAGTGAGCAATAGCTTCTTCACAACTCTCGCCGAACAAAGCGAGTTCCAACAACGGGTGCTTTTTCTCCTCGGGTTGCTGTGTTTCTTCGAAAATGACACCAGTTCTAACAGCTTGCTCTGCCATGATTCTAACCTCCAACAAGAGTGACAACTATGCCCAGTTACTTAGGGCAGTGAAACGAACTAATTTTATACTATTACAATTTACATTTTTGTCAACAAAAAACGACAAATTCAATTTGTCGCACAATAAATTTGTGGACTATTGGGTTGGCTTTTAGAACTACCCAGTCAAGTAAATCAAATAAGATTTAGCATTAACGAGCTATCCAAATTGCTTCCCAAAAATTATAAATTAACTTGCTTAAAGTAATCAACAAATGACTTAATCTTTTTACTATCTTGTGGTGAAAATAAAAATGGTTCGGCATCCTGCGCTATTTCTTCAAAGTTTAATTCACCGCAAAGTAAAGCTACTTTTTGTTTTAACTCTTCTGGTGAAATTACATCTATTTTTTGTTTTAAATATTCATAATTGGGCCTGGCAAAAGAAAGTAAAAACACAATGTCATAAAAATCTCTTCCTTTTGCTCTTTTGCGATTAAAGATTGCATAAATTTTTTGAGATAACAGGATGTCTGGCGGAGTTGTAAAAATTTCACAAAACACATCAAATTTGTTTAAACTTTTTTTGTCTGGCTTGTAATTAAAATTTTGAGCAAATGAATCAACTTGGATTAAAATCTTTTCTTCCTTATATGGTGAAAGCTGATTAGCAAACAAAATTTCAGGTAGCCTAATGTTGCATCTAAATGCGCCTTTAGCAACTGTGTTAATTTCTGTTTTTAAACCCTGTGATTCTAGACCACTCTTAATTACTAGAGATAATTCATCAAATTCATTTTCCGTTAATCCAAAATTATCAAAATCCAAATCCTCTGAAAATCTTGTATTTCCATAAACCAGTCTTAAAACTGTGCCACCCATAAAAGAAAGCTTGCTAGCAAATTTTGATGAAAAAATAATCTCTAAAATTTTGTATTGTAAATATTCACGTAAAATTCCACGCTTAAATGGTTGCAAGTTTCCTGGATACTGATTTTCTATTTGCTGTAAAGTTAACATAATTTCTATTGCTTAATAAATTTTAAAAACTTTTCTGCTCGCTTGTTTAATTGCTTGCTACCAAAAACCTTTAAATATTTATTAAACTTCTCCAAGTTTGCCTTTGCTAAAAAATCTTGAGCGTTAAACCTCCACTCTGAAAAGTTTGCCTCATTTTGCATTTGCGGGTTTAAATACAAATAATCTAAAACCGTCTTTTCTATTTCTGCAATTTTGTATTGCTGATTACCAACTGTCATTAACTTATACCCAAAAAATAATTCTGGCTTTACCTTGCGATATGAAAACTCGGCAATAAGTGTCTTAAACTTACTTGTCTTTTTACTTGAAATTGAAGTTACAGAATAAACACCCTCTGGTATTAGACCGTAAAAAGACAATGCCATTTCACAGGAAACATAAGATGGCTCATAGATATTGTTAGCAATTAAAAACAAGACTTGCTCATTTATTTCTAAATCGGAAAAAATGTAATATCCCCTTCTTACAATTTTAATGTAGCCACTGTCTTGCCATTCCGATAATCTACGTAAATCAAAATCTACTTCAATCTTTCGTATATCTTGAAGGTCAAAAACTACAAAATTGTTCAATTGTTGCTTAAACTCAGTAAATTGCATAATTGTTAGTTTGTTTCTAAACTATGTTATTTTTAACATAATATAGAATTATAATAGCATAGTATAGCCTAAAAGTCTATTTACAACTCTGCACAACTTAACTATATCAGAAATAATTTCATTAAACAATATTTTATAAAATAAAGCCACGAATTTATCGTGGCTTAAATTCTGTGGACCCACCGGGAATCGAACCCGGCCCTCCTCCATGCCATGGAGGCGTAATACCGATTTACTATGGGCCCTAAGGGAGCGAAGCGAACACTTATGTCGCGAAGCGACGAACATTTAACGAACATAAATATATTATACAAATTTTTTGTAAAAAAACAATCCCCGGCACCGAGTTGACAGGGATTAGTGCATAAAACGATGAAACAATCTGTCAAAACAATCTTTGACAATTTCTAATATTGCTAGAAGTGTTTCCATTTTCATCTTTCTCTAAAATGAGCAAAAAATCACAGAAGAAAATCACGACATTGTGCTCTCGCTGGGAATCGAACCCAGAACCTTATCCTTAAAAGGGATCTGCTCTACCAATTGAGCTACAAGAGCTTTACAAATATTATAACCTATAATCCTTGCTTTTTCAAGTCTTCCAATGCGCTTCTCTGTTCTTTGCTTAATTTTTTAGGAGTTTTTATTTTAAGTTCCACATATAAGTTACCCCTGCTATTGCTCTGAAAATGTGGAATTCCTTTGCCCGAAATTCTTAACACTTTTCCAGATTCTGTTCCTTCTGGTATTGTTAATAAAATTTTGCTCCCCTCGATTACAGGTATTTCAATTTCAGAACCCAACACAGCTTGAGAAAAAGTAATTTGCTGCTGCATAAACAAATCATCTGCTCTTCTTATAAATACAGGATTTTCTTTTACAAAAATTCTCACATAAAGCGCTCCGGCTTTTCCTGCTTTTTTGCCTGCCTCTCCTTTACCTTCAACTTTAATAATTTGATTAGAATCCACTCCAGATGGAATTGTAATTTCTATTTCTTCATTGGCTTTTATTCTGCCTTCACCTTTACAAACATTACAATCTTTTTCTGGGCTATTTCCCTCACCCTTGCAAGCAGGACAAACTCCCACTGATGTATATGAGCCAAACATTGTTTTTTTAACTTGTTGAACTTGGCCTGTGCCTCTACAAGAAAAACATTCTTTTATTTTTGTTCCAGGCTCTGCTCCATTACCAACACATCTTTGGCATGTGACAAATTTATTTAAATTAAATTTTTTATTTATTTCTTTTAATGTGTCTTGTAAATTTATTTCAATATCAACTTGAATGTCTTTGCCTTTTCTATTGTCTTTCCTGTTTGATTTTCTTGCACCTCCACCAAATCCAAACAAATCCCCAAAAACAGAACCTAGATCTTCATAATCAAATTCCATTTCTTGGTTTTGTCTGCCATTACCCCAAGCCCAATTAAAATCAAAACCTTGCCCATTAAAGCCTTGTCCACCTGCGCCTGCTTGATCAAATGTTCTACCAAATTGGTCATATTGTTGTCTTTTTTGTGTATCAGAAAGCACCTGATAAGCTTCATTTATCTCTTTAAATTTCTTTTCATCTCCACCTTTATCTGGATGATGCTTATGAGCAAGTTTGTGAAATGCTTTTTTTATCTCATCTTGACTTGCTGTTTTAGATATACCAAGAAGTTCGTAATAATCCATAGTTTTATTTTATCATGTCTAGGTTCAGATACATATGATACACTTGTTAAGTTTGTAATACGATAACGTTTTTGGTTGGTAGGCCATAGTTTTTTATCTTTTGCGAGTACTCTGCCGGAGTAAGTTGACCGAGCGCTTCGTGTGGTCTAAAGTTGTTCCAAACATATTCTCGTTCACTAATTTTCTTTTGCATCTCGGAAAGTATTGAGCTAACATTGCCTTGCTGGTAAAACTCTCTTTCATCTGATCCGTGTGAATTTTCAACATAAGTGTTTTGCTTGGGTGACCTTGGATAAGTATAGTAATGTGGTAAATTTAATTCTTTGCATAACTTATCAAACTCTTTTTGAAATGGTGCTCCGTTATCCGTTTGCACAGCTAATATCGGAAAAGGAAACGATGCAATACATTCCTTTAAAAACAAAGCTCCATTGCGTGAAGATTGAGAAGCATAAGCTCTCAACACTCTTCTTTTACCAAGCACATCAATAGCTGTAAACTGATAGAATTTCTGACCTCCAGTAAGCATAATGTACTTTGTGTCCATTTGAATCATTTGGCCTTCACAATTTATATGCAATCCCTTAGGAAATCTAGCTTTAGGATGCAGTGCAGATTTTCTTCTTTTCCTTGAAATCTTTTTATCAATTAAGTTTTTTCTTTTTAATATTCTACCTACTGTACTTTCGGAAACAATCATTCCTTCTCGTTTTACAATTGCCGACAACTTATGTTTTGACCAAGCTGGATATTGTTTGCGAAGCTCCACAACTCGAGAAACAATTTGCCATGTCGTAGTTGGTCTTCTTACATTCTTTGGTTTTTTAGACAATTCGTTTAACCCCAGTATTCCAAATTTCTTAAACCTTGTTTGCCATCTATGCAAAGTCATTCTTCCAATTCCGAAATGGCGAGCAGTGAGCGACGAATTTTTACCGTTTGCTTTATGCCAGTCCAAAATCTTTAACCTATGTTTTGCTTGATCTGTTAGTTTGTCTGTCAGGTAAGAAGACCAAGCAATAGCTCTTGCTCCCGGCAGTATTGATCCGTATATTGTCATATGCCGTCCATTATACCTTCCTTTCATAATTTTTAAAGAGTAGGTGTATCATATCATATGAACCAGCGCATATCATTGACACGATTAAATATTTGTGATATAAAACAAGTAAAGGAGAACCGTATGAAAACTCTTAACTGGATAGGGGGTGCCATCGTTTACCTTGTCGGTATACTGATGGTCACGGGTGGCATTAACTTACTTGTCACCACGGCCGGCAATCAGCTGGCCCAAGCCGGCGGTGCGATTTTATTCATCGCCGGTGGCGTTGTACAGTTAGTCGGGATGGTCATCACGACAAAACGATGACGATCATTCCGACCTCAAACCCTTGCTGCACATGCGCGGCAAGGGTTTCATTTTTTTTACAAAAAATTATTTCTCGGTGAATTTGGCTTCTTCGGCTTTTGGCTCTTCGTTATCTTTCTTATCTCCAGGTTTTTGCTCTGGATTTTCAGAAGGATTTGGCTCGCCAGCTGGAGGTGGAGTTTGTTTATAAAGCTCTGCTCCAACTTTTTGAATTTCTGTTGAAAGCTCTTCAGTTGCTTTCTTAATATCTTCTATATTATCACTTTTCTGTGCATCTTTCAATGCAGTAATTTTTTCAGTAACTGGTTTTTTTAAATCTTCAGAAACTTTATCTCCTGCATCTTTGATAGTTTTTTCAGAAGTATAAATTAAAGCTTCAGCTTGATTTTTTACTTCAATTAAAGCTTGTTTCTTTTTATCTTCTTCTGCATGAAGTTCTGCATCTTTTTTCATTCTTTCAATTTCATCTTTTGATAAACCAGTAGAACCTTCAATTCTAATTGATTGAGTTTTACCTGTGGCTTTGTCTTTGGCTGATACATTTAAAATTCCATTTGCATCAATATCAAAGCTTACTTCAACTTGTGGCAAACCTCTTGGTGCTGGTGGAATACCATCAAGACGAAATATGCCAAGTACCTTGTTATCATTTGCCATTGGGCGCTCGCCTTGCAAAACTTTAATATCAACAGAAGTTTGATTGTCACTTGCTGTAGAAAATACTTGAGTTTTGGCTGTAGGAACCGTTGTATTTTTGGCAATTAAAATTGTATTTACTTCACCCATTGTTTCAATTCCAAGTGAAAGTGGAGTTACATCAAGTAGCAAAACATCTCTTACATCACCTTGCAAAATTCCACCTTGAACAGCAGCTCCAATTGCTACCACTTCATCTGGATTTACTTCTTTGTTTGGTTCTTTGCCAAAAAGTTTTTTCACTTCTTCTGTCATTTTTGGCATTCTTGTTTGGCCTCCTACCATTACAATCTCATTAATATCTTTTGTTTCTAGTCCAGCTTCTTTTAAAGTGCTTTTTACAAGTTCAATTGATTTATCTATATAATCTTGCACCATTGATTCAAATTGAGCTCTAGTTAATTTAAGTAATAAATGTTTTGGACCAGAAGCATCAGAAGTTATAAATGGTAAATTAATTTCAGCTTCCATGCTGCTAGATAACTCAATTTTAGCTTTTTCAGCTGTTTCTTTAATCCTTTGTAATGCTAAATTATCTTTTGATAAATCAACCCCATTATCTTTTTTAAATTCAGCTACAACCCAATCCATAATTCTTTGGTCAAAATCATCTCCACCCAAATGCGTATCTCCACCTGTTGCTTTAACTTCTACAGTATCTGCCCCAACATCTAAAACCGAAATATCAAAAGTTCCTCCACCAAAATCATATACTACTATTTTTTCATCTTTCTTTTTATTTAATCCATATGCAAGTGCTGCAGCAGTTGGTTCATTTATAACTCTGTCTACTTTAAATCCTGCAATTTCTCCTGCTATTTTAGTGGCTTTTCTTTGTGAGTCATCAAAATATGCAGGGCAAGTAATAATTGCTTCGGTAATTGGCTCTCCAAGTTTAGCCTCTGCATCAGCTTTTAATTTTTGTAAAATCATAGCAGAAATTTCTGCAGGATTTAACCACTTGTCCCCCATTTTTACATCAACTCCTCCGTCAGCTGATTCTCTTATTTCATAAGGCATTAATTTTTTATCTCTTTGTACTTCTGCATCAGTAAATTTTCTTCCAATTAATCTTTTTACAGAATAAATTGTATT
>CAINMG010000049.1 GCA_903850725.1 Candidatus Staskawiczbacteria bacterium | reverse complement strand
GAAAATAAATTAAAAGATTATGCGTCGTATTGTTTTAGAATAATTGTTTCTAATAGCCTTGTTAGGAAAATAACAAAATTAATACATATTAACAAGATTGGGAAAAGTTTTTACTTTAAATTTTTTGCACCTAAAGATAAAAAAGTTTCTCTAGAGGTAGATCAATTAAAAGCACAATTTTTTGTTAGAAATTATACAGAGCTAATTTATCTTACTGAAACTGTTGTTGGGGTTGGAGATGAAAGAAAAATTATAAAACTTTTATTAGAAAGTATTGCCAAAGGAGATGTTGTGTATGATGTTGGAGCATTTATAGGTCTTCATGCAATATTTTTTGCCAAAAAAGTAGGAAGTTCTGGAAAAGTAGTTGCTTTTGAACCTTCTTTAGATAGTCTTAAAGCTTTGATGAGTAATGCCAAATTAAATAGTATAGATAACATAATTCCATTGGACATAGCTTTAGGTAAAGAAAAAAAAGATGCAATTTTAAGAGGAAATGATTCTTCGATGTATTCATTAAGCGATCAATTTGGTGATGTTGTTTTTAATCAGAAAACCATAATTATGCCAGGTGATTTGGTAGCAAAGGAAAAAAATTTGCCAGATGCCAATATTGTTAAAATCGATGTTGAGGGGTATGAGTATGAAGTGATAAAAGGTTTAGAAAAAACATTAAAAAATTCAAATTGTAAGTTAGTTTGTTGCGAGTTGCACCCCACTCTTTTACCTAAGGACGTTAATATTAAAATGGTCATAGATCTTCTTAAAAGTTATGGCTTTGGTCGTATAGATATTTATGAGCGTGGCTTAACCTCTCATGCATTTTGTTATAAAGTTTAATTTTTATGCAAAATTTAAATAATAAAAAAAAGTATAAAATTGCCATTGTCGCACCAGTGCCATTTTATTATCATGTACCACTGTATCAAAAATTGGCAGAATCTTCTGCGATTGATTTGACTGTATATTATTGCTCCGATGAAACAATACACGGTATTGATGTTGAAAAAACTTATAATACAAAAGGTAATTTTTGTAAGAATGGAGATTTGCTTTTAGGATACAAAAGTAAATTTTTGAAAAATTATTCTTTTAGGCCATCTTATTTGCACTGGCCTGATGGCTTGATAAATTTTGGCGTCTGGCAGGAAATTAAAAATGCAAGATATGATGCAGTAGTTTTGCAGTCATGGACAAATTTAAGTTGGTGGCTTGCTTTTATAGCTTGTTTGATATACAAAACACCAGTTTTATTCATGACAGATTCTAATATTTCATCCGAAGCTTCAAAATCGGGATTTAAAAAGTTTATAAAAACAGTTTTACTTCAATATTTTTTATTTAATAATGCTAAGGGGTTTTTAACTTCTGGTTTATCTAATGAAGAGTTTTATAAATTTTATGGGGTCTCAGAAAGCAAGATGAGTCGTTTATATTTTTCTTGGGGGTATGAAAAGATCTTATTAAAAACAAAAGAGCTTAAGCTGAAAAGAGAAGAGATAAGAAAATCACTTAATGTTGACAAAGATGATATTGTGATTTTGTACGTTGGCAGGTTGGCTAAAGAAAAAAATCCAGACATTCTCCTTAATGCTTTTTCTAAAATAAATAAGAAAAATGTAAAATTATTTTTTGTCGGAGATGGGCCCTTGAGAAAGGAAATAGAACAAAAAATTAAAAACTTAAGGACCAAAAATGTTTCCATTCTGGGATTTCAATCTAGAGATAATGTGCTTATTTTTTATGCTTTAGCTGATATTCTTGTTTTGCCATCTAATGCCGAGACCTGGGGCATTGTAGTTAATGAGGCAATGTGTTTTGGTTTACCAGTTATACTTTCTGATAAAGTTGGAGCAGGTGCTGATATGGTAAAAGATAATTGTAATGGTTTTATTTTTGAGTCAAAAAATGTAAATAGTTTAACAGACAAATTAGAAGAATTTTTAAGTTTGCCCCAAGAAAAAGCGTCATTATTTAGCAAAAGATCGAAAGAAATTATCGAAGATTGGGTAAATAAAATTGATCCAGTGATACAAATAAAGAATATTTTAAATAAATGAAAATTTTAATTTGCGCTTTTGCGTGCTTAAAAGATCCGGATAGAAGATTTGGAGGAGGAGAAGGTGGAGAGATGTCCTTGGGCTGGAATGTTGTTTTGCAGTTGAGTAGATTTTTTGAAGTATCTGTTTTAACTGATTCTGGTAACAAAGAAGCAATCCAAAAAGCTTTGCAGGAGAAGCAATTACATAACATAAATTTTTATTATATTAACTTGCCTGTGTTTTTTAATTTTACAAAAAAAGGAATTCAGATTTATGCATATTTGTGGCAGATAAAAGCCTATTTTGTAGCTAAAAAATTGCATAATGAAAATAAGTTTGATGTTTTTCATCATGTGACTTATGCTAATGATTGGATGGCTAGCTTTATTGGGGCACTTTTACCAGTCCCGTATATACGAGGGCCTGGGGGTGGAGCGCACAAAGTTCCCAAAGGATTTGTTAGAGAATATTCTTTTAAGCAAAAAATTGCAGAAAAAGTAAGAAGTATTGGTCAGTGGATATTTAAGCATGATCCATTTTTTACAATAGGACAGAATAGAGCCAAAGCTTTGCTGGTTTGTAATTATGAAGCAAAAAATGCAATTCCTAAAAAATGGCAGAGCAAAGTTTATTTTTTCCCAGTAAATGGAATTTCAACAAAAAATTTAAATCCTTTAGTTAATAGAAACGAAAAGCAAGATCAATTTGCAATTTTTACTGCAGGCAAATTAATTAAAATAAAATCATTTGATTTGGCAATAAAAGCTTTTAAAGATTTTAGTAAAAAAGCTCAGAATTCAATTTTTTCTATTGCAGGCGAAGGTCCAGAGCTAAATAATTTAAAAAATATTGCAGGAGATTTAAATTCAAAAAATAAAGTTTTGTTTAAAGGGTGGCTTTCAAGAGAAAATGTTTTGCAAGAAATGTTAAATTGTGATGTGTTTTTGTTCCCAAGCTTAAGAGATGGTGGGGGAAATGTGGTGGTAGAAGCAATGGCTTCTGGTAAGCCTGTGATTTGTTTTGATCTAGCTGGTCCAGGTTTCCATGTTGATGAGAGCTGTGGAATAAAAATAAAAGCAGAAAATCCACAGCAAGCTGTTAAAGATATGGCAGAAGCTTTGGAGAGATTGTATTTGGATAAAGACTTAAGATTAAAATTGGGGCAGGGAGCTAGAAAAAAAGCAGAAAAAGAGTATGATTGGGATAAGCTTGGAGACAGATTGTTTGAAATATACAAGAAAGCTTTATAAAATATGAATTTTAATTTTCAAAATATAAAAGAGAAAATTATCAAAAATTGGCAAGTAATTGTCGCAGTTTTTCTGTGGTTTTGTGTTTGGGGGACTTACAATACCGATATTTTTAGAATTTTGTGGCCTGGATTCCCTAATGGTATTTTTGATTTAATCCACGAAGCTAGATCATTTTGTATGGGGCGGATCGGTTGTGAAGGGGGATGATGGACGGTACCACATGTTCTTCTCCTATTTTGATGCCGGAAAAAGTATGCCTGTATTCTCGGATTCCTGGCTGTTGAGCTCTAAGATAGGATATGCCCGGTCGGATTATCCCGATCATGGATTCCGGTTCGTGAAGATGGTACTGGGAGGAGCCGCAGCTGATGGCGACCCCGGAGCCTGGGATGCTCAAGGGGTTCACAATCCTCATGTTAAAAAGTTTAACGGAAAATATTACTTGTATTATATTGGCAGCCGTGATCCGGGCGAACGACCGGAAGGCGACCCCGGGGCCGGTTTGAGTAAGCGCGACCGGATCCAGCAGGTGCAATATGTTTCGGTAATTGCGGTCGATCATCTGGAAGATCTGATCAATGGCAATTTTAAAAGGCCTGAATCGCCGCTCATGGTGGCTCGAACCCGTGTTAAGCCAAAGCCGGTTATCGACCCTTCGCCACCTGGTACCGTTGCCCTGCCGGATAATCTTATCATGGTCAATCCTACAGTTGTTTACCGGCCATCGGACCAGAAATACCTGATGTATTTCAAAGGGAATCTGTATGATCCGGGTTGGCGCGGGGTTCATGGGGTGGCAATCGCGGATGATCCGGCCGGACCCTTTCATCAACTGAATGATGTGATGTTCAGTCTTCGGACGCCCGATGGGAAATTGGCCAGTGCAGAAGACCCTTACGTTTGGTATCATCCCGGAACCGAACTGTTTTATGCCGTCTTTAAAGATTTTCAGGGACATTTCACGGGTGCCGCACCCGGACTTGCGGTAATGATTTCGCCCGGTGCAAGAAGATCAGCTGCGATCTCTTGTCCGACAACGAAG
>CAINMG010000048.1 GCA_903850725.1 Candidatus Staskawiczbacteria bacterium | reverse complement strand
TTATTTATTTATTATACTACTATTAAAATTTGATGCAAGTGCGTCAACCTGTGGATAACTTTTTGCGTACTATTGACAAGTCAATATATTTTTCCTATACTTAAGTTAGAAAGGAGTTCTTTGAAACTGTCAATGATTTGACAAAAATCCATTTCCCTCTTTTATAAGGAGTCTAACGATGAACCACCGTTTCTTTTTGGTAGCCATGTTGGCCTCGTTGGCCAGCGTTTCCTCCGCACAGGTCTCTGACCTACCCGGCGGAATCACTGCTAAGACCAGCAGTGGGAAATACATCGTACACTACGATTGGCGTAGTGGACAAAAAACAATCCTCCTCGACGAACCATTTTCGGAATGGGGAGTTGACCGCGTTGGCAACATCGTTTTTGTTGCCGGTGAAAGTCGTTACGTAAGTGGCGGCAACACCGAGCAACAAACAGTTGCTGGCGTGTTCCGTGGCAAAAACCCAGGGAAGCCATCGTGGCCGATCAACAACTGTATTAAGCAAACAGTTGAATCAATGACGAAGAAAAGCTCAAAAGCTATTTTCGTCGATCGGCCAGCACCAAGCGAATTGAAAAACATCCGCGTCTCCCAAGATGGGAAGAAATGCTCATACGAATATAATGGAATTATATTCGGGTTCCCAACCAAAGGAGTACTTTGGGGAATGGTCATGGGAAACAAAAGACCCGTGATCACAATAAGCACAACATGGTTTCCTGCAAGTTCTCACCTTACAGACTTGCTTGTGCAAGACAAGGTGGCGCGTTACCTTGTTGATCGCTCTGCCTACGGTGGAGCTTGGACATGCGGTTCAAGCAATTCAAGTTATGCCCAAGGCAAAAACTTGTTTGCGGGCATTGTTGCCTGTGCCAATGGGATAGTCGTGGAGATCCGCGACGAGACCTTTGGCGGACAATGGTACAAAGGAGGTACCATCAGAAAAGATGAAAAGCCAGGAGTTTACGAGGCATGGTTGCCTGTTGAACTAATGGCAAATGCAGATTTGTCTTGGTCGCCAAACGGGGCAATGGAGGGATCCCTGTATATCCGTTCCGGCAATCAGATTTTCTCGGTTATGACTGTGTCAGAAATCGAGAATAAGATTGCCTTATCTGGAGTTACAAAAAACCCAGATAAAAGGTGTTATGGACCAGTCCCAGTCAACTGGACATGGACTGCCCAGCCAACGCTGGTTGAGACAAAGGATGTCTCGGGCAATCCCTGCAAGATTGACGGAGCAATCCAGTGGGTCAACGACACCACTTTCGTTTTTCGCAATGGTAGCGGAACACTAAGCGTGTGCCGAAACGGAGTTGTGGAAGAGACGGGGATGACAATCCCCGAAGTCTGGTTCTGGTGCGATCCACCAACCGCATCGGGTCAACTGGCAACAGTGGCCCAAAACTGAAAGGAAATGAAGTCATGGAGTTCGAAGGGAAAGGTCGCGGAGCGACCAAGTCAAAGACGACGCGCGAAGACGCTTATGCGCCAGGAGTTTGAAAACACTGCATTGTTGTTTTCCCTGGCGCTTCTTTATTTAAATAATTTTTATATATTTTCTAACTCTAACTATGACATTATATAGCGACCGCTAAGTTATGTCATACCTTATAATATATTATTTTCAGATTTTACAAAAACATCGGCATATTCGCACGAATATGCCGAGTTGGTTAAATCTAGTTAGTTTAAAATATTATCAATATTTACCAAAGAAAAAACTGCTTTTGGGTAACTTTTTGCAAACTGTGGTGGAACAATGGTACTTTCCTTCCATTTGCACTCAAAAGCAAATATTCCCGCTCCAGCTTTTTCAATTACATCAACTTCTTGCCCATATCGTGACCTCCAAAACATAATTTCTGGTGGGAAAATTTCTAAAGATCCTTTCTTGATTCTGTCGCTTACAAAAAAATTTTCAAAAATCGCCCCTTTATCATTGCGTTCTTCCATTGGCGAAAGAATATCAACCAAAGCATTTCTTACGCCCGTATCAATAAAAAAAACTTTAAATCCTTTTTTAATTTCGTTTCTAGGATTATTAGAAAATGAATACACACGCTTGATAATAAATGACTGTTCTAAAAGCGATAAATATCTGTTGATAGTTGTGCGTGTTACACCAAGAGCTTGTGATAATTCGTTAGCCGAAACCATTGAACCAGTTTGATGTGCTAGCATTTTTAGTAAGTCTTCAAAAACTCGCGGGCTTCTGATGGCTTCAAAAACAAAAATATCTTTATAAAGATAATTAGTAGAAATATTTCTAATATTGAAAAGTTTATCATCGCGCGAGCTGGATGCCACAACTGCAGGATAGCAACCATAAAGCATAATTTCCAACAAATCATTGCGTGTCAAATTTGGCATTGCTTTTTTTATTTCGTTAATAGACAGTGGAAAAAGCATAAACTCATATGCTCTACCAGTCATAGGCTCTTTAATTTTGTTTGATAAATCAAAACTAGACGATCCTGTGGCAATAATTTGCATTTTAGGGTAAGTATCGTGGAATGTCTTTAGAATACTTCCAATATCTTGGATTGTTTGTGCTTCATCAAACACAACAATTTTTTTACCTTTTACAAGTTCCAAAAGATGGTCAGGTTTACCAACAACAAAATGCTTGCGTACATCAGCTAACTGGCAGTCAAAATATTCCGCTTCTTTTCCATATTGCTCAACAATTTTTTTTGTTAAGGTTGTTTTACCAGACTGACGCGGGCCAAGCAAAACAATCATTTTTCCTTTAAACAATGATTCGTGAATTTTTACTTCTATATCTCTTTTAAATATGATCATAATGTTGTTATTGCTAATTGCTACTAAACAAGCAATTAGCAATTTTTACTTTATTATAGATAATATACAAGGAAAGTCAATGTTACTAATCGGTAAAAAAGTTTTTCGGTGAAGTTTGCAAGCTCCATGCTTTGCCAAATTTTCATAATGTAACTTTGTGCCATAACCTTTGTGTTTATCAAATCCGTATTGCGGATATTTTTTTGCATAATTTTTCATCAGATTATCCCTATAAACCTTAGCCATTATTGAAGCTAAAGCAATTGAAAACACTTTTTCATCCCCTTTTATTATAGATTCATAATCACAACTCACCCCAAACCAACCATCATCAAACTTCATATTTCCATCTACCAACACAAAAGTTGATAGGAAATCCGACGTCCCACTAACTTTACTAAGCAAATTTTTTACTGCTTTTTGCATAGCTAATTTTGTGGCCTGCAAAATATTTATCTTATCAATTACTTTTTCAGAAACCACTCCAAAACCATATTCAATATCTTTACAATTTATAGCCTGCTTATAAATTTCTTCTCTTTGTTTTTCTGAAAGTTGTTTTGAATCTTTAACTTTTAATTTCAAATTTAAAATTTCAAATTTAAAATTCCGCAGTGTAACTGCGGTTGCTACCACGGGTCCTGCCAAAGGCCCTCGCCCAACTTCATCAACCCCAATCACAAAATCATACCCCATTTTTTTTAACTTTTTTTCTTCTTTAAAATTTGGATATTCCATAAAACTATTATATCAAATTTTTTAAAATTAGAAAGCCGGCAGAAATCAATCTACCGGCATAAGTGCCCCAGGTCCGATTCGAACGGACTTCCAAGTTGCCGGACGCCAGCCCGGCGGCTCTTCCCCAATGAGCTACTGGGGCAAGTATTACTATCTTTTTTATAATTTATAACAATAATTATGTCAATGGTTGCAATAAAAAAATATAAAAAGTAAAATGAATAATCAAAAATAAAAATTATGGTAAAGTTTACTCATTTACACGTTCACTCACATTATTCCCTACTAGATGGCACGGCCAAAATTGATGACCTACTTGATTATGTCAAAGAACTTGGTATGGATTCAGTTGCTTTAACGGACCACGGCGTAATGTATGGAGCAGTAGAATTTTTTAAAAAAGCCAAAGCCAAAGGCCTAAAACCCATAATCGGAGTAGAGATATATGTAAGCCCAGAAAGTCATTTACTCAAGCGAGCCAACATTGATATTAAAAGATATCATTTAATTTTGCTTGCTAAAAATGAAATCGGTTATAAAAATTTAGTAAAATTGGTTACTAAAGCTCACTTAGATGGATATTATTACAAGCCCAGAATTGATAATGAACTTTTAGCAGAGCATGCTGAAGGCTTAATTGCCTTGTCTGCTTGCATTCAAGGGCAAATCCCCCGCTTTTTGCTAGCTGGCAAATATCAAGAAGCTGAAGAATTAGCTTTGAAATATCAAAAACTTTTTGGTAAAGATAGTTTTTATCTTGAACTCCAACATCACCCAGAAATAGAAGATCAAGTTAAAGCAAATGAAAGATTAATAGAGTTATCTAAAAAACTTAATATCCCACTTGTTGCTACCAATGACATACACTATTTACGCAAGGAAGATGCCGAAGCTCAAGATGTGCTGATGCTAATTAACACTGGCTCAGATCCAAATGATCCTGAAAGATTATCTTTAATGGGTATTGATGTCTCAATGACTCCTCCAGAAGAAATGGCAAAGAATTTTATTCATGTACCCGAAGCAATTTCCAACACACAAAAAATTGCTGATTTGTGCAACTTTCAGTTTGAACTTGGCAAAACCAAACTCCCCAACTTCCCTGTGCCCGATGGCAAAACTGCAGAGCAATATCTTACAGAACTTTGCGAGATTGGACTGC
The DNA here is from genome assembly GCA_903850725.1 of Candidatus Staskawiczbacteria bacterium. Classification (GTDB taxonomy): domain Bacteria; phylum Patescibacteriota; class Minisyncoccia; order Minisyncoccales; family Staskawiczbacteraceae; genus XYB1-FULL-32-11. The sequence continues at coordinate 13,166 of CAINMG010000048.1, read as the reverse complement.
AAAAAAGATTCTCGGATAAAGATGCAGAATATTTGAAAAAAGCTCGCGAAAGAATGGATTATGAATTATCTGTAATCAACAAAACTGGATTTGCAGGATATATTTTGATTGTGCAAGATTTTGTAAACTGGGCAAAAAATAATAGGATTGTTGTAGGCCCTGGCCGTGGATCTGCTGGTGGGTCTTTGGTTTGTTATTTAACAAATATTACTAATGTAAACCCACTTGACCATAATTTGCTTTTTGAAAGATTTTTGAACCCAGAAAGAATTTCTATGCCTGATATTGATATGGATTTTACAGACCGAAGAAGAGATGAAGTTTTAAAATATGTTTCAGAAAAATATGGCGCAGACCATGTAGCTCAAATTATTACCTTTGGAACAATGGCTGCTCGCGCTGTAATAAGAGATGTAGGAAGAGCTTTAGGATATACATATAGTTACTGTGATGCAATGGCTAAAATGATTCCAACTGGAATGGATTTAGAAGAAACCTTAGAAAAAATTGATGAATTTAAAGATTTATATAAAAATGATCCTCAGGCAACAAAACTAATTGATTTAGCTAAAAAACTTGAAGGAGTTGCAAGACACGCTTCAACTCATGCTTGTGGTGTTGTGATAGCAAAAGATCCATTGACAGAATCTGTGCCCTTGCAACATCCACCAGGACCAGGTGGCGAAAACAGCATTGTAACTCAATTTGAAATGCATGCAATTGAAGATTTAGGACTTTTAAAAATGGATTTTTTGGGGCTTAAAAACTTAACAATTATTGAAGATACTTTAGCTAGAATTTATGTTATAAGAAATGAAAAAGTTAATATTGATGATATTCCACAAGGAGATCAGGCAACTTATGAACTTTTGCAACAGGCTTTAACTACTTCCGTGTTCCAACTAGAATCTGATGGAATGAAAAGATATTTAAAAGAACTTGTGCCATCTAACTTTAATGATATTACAGCTATGGTTGCTTTATACCGCCCAGGACCTATGCAATTTATTCCAGATTATATTGCCAGAAAACATGGTAATCAAAAAATTAGTTATTTGCATCCAAAATTAGAGCCAATTTTAAAAGAGACTCAAGGAATTTGTATATATCAAGAGCAATTAATGAAAATAGCTCAAGAAATCTGTGGATTTACTTTAGGTGAAGCTGATGTTTTAAGAAAAGCAGTTGGTAAAAAAATTAAAGAACTTCTTGATGCTCAAGAACAAAAATTTATTAATGGAGCTATAAACAATGGAGTTGATAAAAAAATTGCAGAAGAGCTTTGGCAATGGATTTTACCTTTTGCTGCTTATGGATTTAATAAATCACATTCAGCAGCTTATGCTTTAATTGCTTACCAAACAGCCTATTTAAAAGCTCACTATCCTGTAGAATTTATGGCTTCAGTTCTTACTTCAGAAAGAGCAGACGTAGAAAGAATTGCTGTATTAATAGAAGAGTGTAAAAAAATGCAAATTGAGGTGCTCCCACCAAATATAAATGAATCTTTAAAAAACTTTACAGTAGTGCCAGATAAAAATCAAATTAGATTTGGTTTAATAGCCATTAAAAATGTAGGTGAAGGAATAATTGAAGCTACAACCAAAGAAAGAAAGGAAAATGGAGCATTTAAAACAATGTCAGATTTTATCTATAGAGTAAGTAGCAAAGATTTAAATAAAAAATCAATGGAAGCTTTAATTAAAGCTGGAGCTTTTGATCAATTTGCCGAAAGAAATCAACTTTTGCAAAATTTAGAAAAGCTTTTAGAAATTGCCAGAGAAAACCAAAAAAATAAAGCTTCTCCTCAAATTGGTCTTTTTGCCTCTGTTAAAGCAGTTTATACTGAAATAAAATTAGAACCAGCTGTTCCCGCTAAACCTTTTGAAAAATTAATGTGGGAAAAAGAATTATTGGGCCTTTTTGTAAGCTCACACCCTTTGGCTAGTTATCGCAAACTTTTTGAATCAAAATGCTTTCCAATCTCCAAAATAAATAATACTATTGTAAACAAAAAAATAGTTCTTGGAGGAATTATATCTGGAGTTAAAAAAATTATTACCAAAACAGGCAAACCAATGCTTTTTATGAAACTCGAGGATTTAACTAGTAAAATGGAAATAGTAGTTTTCCCAAATTTGCTTGAAGCCAATCCCCTAGCCCTACAAGAAAACAAAATTGTTTTTATAGCTGGTCGTGTAGATGATCGTAATGGCGAGCTCAAAGTTGTGGCCGATGACATCCAAGAAATTGTCACTCCCAGAGAAATCTAATCTCACAGATACCGGGTATCTGATACCGGGTTTCTGTATAAATTTTGCAAAAGAAAACCCGCGGTCCAGCCGTGGGTTGTTTTTTTTCGGCAGAAGAGGCTTCTTAGTCCTCCCTCCACTGCCCCTTTTCATTGAGTTCAACAAGAATCTCCTCGTCCGCACCTTTTTTCCAATATCGCTTTAATTCAGCAACATGGTAATCTACCACTTTATTGCTACTATCGGTAATAGCATGGACTGTCACGTAATTGGCTTTCTTGAATGTGACAATCCCAAGCGCACGGACTACGCCGCTTTCTGAAAATGCACAACCAAATTCATTCGCATGGTTTCTGGTTACTTCGATTGCTACGAATGAATCAAAGCAAAAACACTCCCCCTGGAAATATTCTTCTAGGCATTTTGCAAATGCCTGAGCTACAATCAATTTTTCATTAGCCAGTCTATCCAAACTGGCCTTGCCCGGACATGAACAGACACTAGAGAGCAGGCTAATTGCCATTAAAGCCGCGGCAATCCAGAAACAACTTTCCAAAAAACCCAACCCAAATGACAGAATGTAGATTGTTGCGCCCACAATCACAACCGACAATACAATCCGAATTCTTTGCCGAATCATCGCCATTCTCCCGTCCAAATGTCTTGGCTATTTTGAGGCGAAACACCCGCTCCAAAAATCGCCATATGTGCTGGGTAGATAATACCACAATAAAATATAAAATCAAGGTTTACCCTTCACCATTATTAATATATAATCAAAAGCATATATTATGCCACAAATAAATGGTGAAGGGTTTACTTGATTGTTTTATAGTGGTAGAATTGATAAATAACTTAATACATTAATTTATAAAATATAAAAATATGGAAAAAGAAAATATCGAATTAGAGCAAATTAGGCATTCTCTATCTCACATAATGGCGCAAGCTATTTTAAGTTTGTATCCTAAAACAAAGCTTGGAATGGGTCCGGCCATAGAAAACGGATTTTATTATGATTTTTTGCTTACGCGAACCTTAGCCCCAGAAGACTTGCAACAGATAGAAACCAAAATGAAAGAGATAATTATACAGAATCAAAAATTTACTAAAAAAAATATTACCAAATTAGTTGCTAAAAAATTGTTCAAGGACCAGCCTTTTAAATTAGAGCTTATCAAAGACCTACCAGGCAAAACTGTGTCAATTTACACAACCGAGCCAGACAAAAAACTACAACCTACAACCTACAACCTACAACCTTTCGTGGATCTGTGCAAAGGCCCACACATCAAAAATACTTCAGAAATAAAACCAGATACATTTAAACTTACCAAAATTGCCGGAGCTTATTGGAAAGGCTCAGAAAAAAACAAAATGTTAACTCGTATCTATGGTTTGGCATTTTCAACAAAAGATGAATTACAAAAATATATAATAATGCAAGAAGAAGCGGAACGCCGAGACCACAGAATACTTGGCGAAAAGCTTGATTTATTTCATATTGACCAACTAGTTGGATCTGGCCTACCATTATGGCATCCAAAAGGCGCTTTATTATGGAGAATTATAGAAGATTTCTGGTATCAGGAGCATCTAAAAAATGGATATGATTTAGTAAGAACTCCTCACATCGGAAATAAAATATTATGGGAAACATCTGGGCATTGGGGCTTTTACAATGCTAGCATGTATCCACCGATTGAAATTGGTCAAACTCTAGAAGAAAAACAAAAAAATGAGAAAGTAAAAGATTCTGAACAATTCTTGCTAAAACCAATGAATTGCCCTTTTCACCTACAAATTTTCAAAGATAAACCAAAATCATATCGTGAACTTCCACTTAGATGGGCAGAATGTGGAACAGTTTATAGGTTTGAGAAAAAAGGTGAGCTTTCTGGACTTACTCGCGTCCGTGGCTTTACTCAAGACGATGCACATATAATATGTAGACCAGATCAGGTTGAAATTGAGCTTAAAAAAGTTATTGATTTTATTTTATTTATATACAAATCATTTGGTTTTGATATTAGAGATGTTAATGTTTATTTATCTGTAAGAGATCCTAAATCCAAAAAATATGCTGGAGATAATAAAGGCTGGAAATTTACTGAAGAAATATTAGAAAAAGTTGCCAAAGAAAAAAATCTTAATATTCAAAAAGATATTGGAGGAGCAGTCTTTTACGGCCCAAAATTAGATTTTAAAGTTAAAGATGCTATTGGCAGAGAATGGCAATGTTCTACATTGCAATTTGATTTTAATTTACCAGAAAGATTTGATATTTCATTTATAAATGATAAAGGAGAAAAAGAAAGACCTTATATGTTACATAGAGCACTATTCGGGTCTTTTGAAAGATTTATTGGAGTTTTAATAGAACATTATGCTGGGGCATTCCCTGTTTGGCTATCCCCTGTTCAAGTTTCTATAATTCCAATTTCTGAAAAACATTTAGAATATGCCAATATAATTAAACAAAAATTACTTGAGAATAACATCAGATTAGAAATTAGAGATGAAGCTGAGACGCTGGGTAAAAAAATAAGGACTGCAGAAATGCAAAAAGTTCCTTATCTTTTAATTTTAGGAGATAAAGAAATTCAAGCTAATGCCTTATCTGTAAGACAAAGAGGCAAAGGCGACTTAGGCCAAATGCCAGTAGACGCTTTTATAGATAAAATTAATAACGAAATTAAAAATAAAATATAGCGAGGCAATAAATTTTTTTGAGCACGAGGGTGCCCCGCAGAGAGGCTCTCGGCGCAAAAAAAATTTAATTGCCGAGCGATAAAAATGGCAGAATTATCACAAGCAACAAAAAATTTAATAAACAAATATAAATTTTGGCAAAGTTCCCTAAAGCCTAAAGAAGGTATTTCTACAATACATGTAGATGAAGTAGCTTCAAAAGTGGCTGCTCTTTATGAACAAGTAAGAACAGTAGTAGATTGGCAAGAGGAACATTTAATGAGAAGATCTGCTATAATTCGTAAACTAAAAAGAAGATTTTTAGGTATTGAAATAAATGAAGGCACAAAATTACCAGAGGATAACGCAATAGCTGAGAGCTTGATAATGGAATTAATTCGCGGAGGTCATTTCCCAAATGATTTTATTGCAGAAATAAAAATTGCTCAAGTCCAAAAAGTTATAAACAAATACATAACAATTCTTAAAAATATTCCAGAATCTCACAAAGATAAAACAGGTCTTCAATTTTATAATTGGTTGCTTGAAATTTCAGCTTGCGAAATAGAAGAAGTTATTGAGCCAGATATCAAAGAAAATGCTTTAATTAATTATATGTTTGAATTGATGAAAGACAGAATAAGAGTTTCAGATAAAATTTTTCAATCAGGTATATTAGCCCCTGAAGATAAAAATGTTTTAATTTATGTTGCAATTCAACAAGCACTCTTTAAATTTGACAAACCAATGGTAAGTTTTAATTTAATAAAGTACAAATATCCACAATGGCTTGATGCTTCGCCTGAACTTATTTTAAAAATTAGCCAAAATATTTATAAAATATATAAGAAAATTGAATCAGATTTATCGCATCCATTATCTAAAAAATTCTATATTATCTGCGAAAAATTTGACACTCCATACCTTTTGTTGGGAGATGTCTTGGCTTCAGAGAATATAGAGCAAATAGAAAATGAGATATCAACTCCAGAAAAATTAGAAGATTTGATAAAATCAGCATACAAAAAAAGATCCAAAACTTTAAAAGCAAGATTATCCAGAGCAGCTATTTACTCAACAGTCTCTATTTTCCTAACAAAAATACTTACCTTATTACTTTTAGAAGTCTTGTTGGCAAAATTTTTAACTGGTCATTTAAATTACTACATGTTGTCAGCTGACGTTTTAATTCCAACGCTTTTAATGTTTGTTTTAGTTTCTACAATCCGCCCACCAACATCAAAAAATCTAAGCATTGTTATTATGGAAATAATGAAAATTGCTTTCCAAAAAGAAAAAATCGATACTTATGAGATAAGACCTAATAAAAAAAGAGGGCTATTTGCAAAATCTATTGTTTCGATGTTTTATTTGTTTGGAGCTTTTGTTTCTTATGGACTAATTTTTTGGGGCTTTAAATCTTTTAATTTTCCAGTAACTTCAATTATTATAAATATTATATTTATTGCCTTAATCTTATTTGCAGGAACTGCTATCCGCAAACGCGCCAGAGAGCTTGCAGTTGAAGACGAAAAAGAGGGATTTTTTAGCTTTGTGGGTGATGTTTTACTTTTACCAATAATGGGTTTAGGCCGTTGGCTTTCAATGAAATGGAAAAAATACAATGCTTTTACTGCGTTCTTTAATGCAATGATTGACATGCCATTTTCAGTATTTGTGGAGTTTATAGAACGCTGGAGGTATTTTATCAAAGAAAAAAAAGAAGAAATATAAATTATAAAATAAAAATCTGCAATAAAGCAGATTTTTACTTGAAAAAACAACTATTTAAGATAATATATACCTATGAATAAAAAATATCACTTAATTGTGTTTGGGTGTCAAATGAATATTTCTGATGCAGAAAGAGTAGCTACCATAATAGAAGAAATGGGCTACAAAAAAACTTCAAAATTAGAGGAAGCAGATTTAATTGTGGTCACAATGTGCTCTATAAGACAATCTGCTGTAGACCGAGTTCATTGGCTAGATGATAAATTCAAAAAATCTGAAAGAAAACCCATAACTATCCTCACCGGATGTATTTTAGAAAAAGACAAAAAAGTTTTTGCAGAAGGTTTTGATTACGTAATTGATATAAAAAACATCACCCATCTTCCCAAAATTCTAAAAACCAAAATTACACATAAAACCAGCGATCGCTTGTTTTGGGAACAAGACAATATCACAAATTATCTAGATATAAAACCAAAACATTCTTCAAAATTTTCAGCTTCAGTGCCTATTATGACGGGCTGTAATAATTTTTGCGCATACTGCGTTGTGCCCTACACCAGAGAAAGAGAAGTATCGCGCAGAGCAAATAAAATAATTAAAGAAATTAAAGGTTTGGTTAAAAATGGTTATAAAGAAATTTGGCTATTGGGTCAAAATGTTAATTCTTACAAAGATAAAGAAAAAAATATAAATTTTGCAGAATTGTTAAAAATTATAAACAAAATACCTGGAGACTTTTGGGTACGCTATACTTCAAGTCACCCAAAAGATTTTAAGCAAGATGTTATAGAAGCCATGGCAGAAGGCAACCATATTACCCCCTACTTAAATTTACCTATACAATCAGGAGATGACAAAGTTTTGCGTTCAATGAAGCGCTGGTACACAGCAAAGCAATATAAAAAAATAATTGCTGATTTACGCAAAAAAATACCTAATATTGCAATATCTACAGATATAATTATTGGTTTTCCTGGAGAATCAAAAAAACAATTTAATAATACTGTAAAATTATTTAAAGAGGTAAAATATGATATGGCTTATATTAATAAATATTCGCCAAGAGTTGGAACCTCTGCATTTAAATTAAAAGACAACGTTACTTGGCCCGAAAAAAAACAAAGAGAAAAAATACTCACAGATGCCTTAAGAGAAACAGCCTTTGAGAATAATAAAAAACTTATTGGTAAAATTGTGAAGGTTTTAATTGATAGTCAAAAAGATGGTATTTATTTTGGCAAAACTGACACATACAAAAGTATAAAAATTTCCACCTTCGCCAAGGCTTCGGTGGACAAGCAAAATTTGATTGGAAAATTCGTGAATGCAAAAATCACCAAGGCTAATAACTGGAACTTAGAAGGAAAAACTATATGATTGTCAACAATAAAACACAAAAATTAATAGTGATTTTGGGCCCTACTGCTTCAGGTAAAACTGGGATGTCTATTAAATTGGCTAAAAAATTTAATGGAGAAATTGTTTCTGCAGATTCAAGACAGGTCTACAAGGGCTTAGACATTGGTTCTGGCAAGGTAACTAAAAAAGAAATGCAAGGAGTTCCTCACCATTTACTTGATGTAGCAAACCCTAAAAATAGATTTTCTGCGTCGCAATATCAAAAACTTGCGAATAAAGCTGTTGTAAAAATTCAAAATAAAAATAAGCTTCCATTTTTAGTGGGCGGGACTGGATTTTATATACAATCTATTGTAGATAACATTGTTTTGCCAGAAGTAAAACCAAATTGGGCCTTGCGTGCAAAATTAGAAAAAAAATCTAACGAAGAATTGTTTTTAATGCTTGAAAAATTAGACCCAGTTCGTGCCCAAAATATTGATAAGCAAAACCCACGCAGATTATTAAGAGCTTTAGAAATTGTTATAACAACCGGAAGACCTGTTCCGTCACTTGTCATCCCCGACTTGATCGGGGATCCAGAATTGAGTTCTCTTTCTCTGGATTCCCGCTTTTCCGCCCAAGGCGGACCAGCCTCGGGCTGGCGCGGGAATGACAAGTTGTTGCAAATTGGCATAAAAAAAGATAGAGCAGAATTAGCTAAATTAATAAATAAAAGATTGATAGCAAGGCTCAAAAATAATGCAATGATAAATGAAGTTAAAAAACTTCATAAGCAAGGTGTCTCTTGGAAACGTTTTGAAGAGCTAGGACTAGAATATCGCTTTGTCGCACAATTTTTGCAAAATAAAATTACTTACCAAGAAATGATAGATAATATTCAAAAAGAATCAGAGCACTTTGCTAAGCGCCAGATGACTTGGTTTAAACGTGATAAACGCATAAAATGGGTAAAAAACTATAGACAATCAGAAAAAATGATTATAAATTTCTTATCATAAAGGTGCTCATTAGCACTTTTTTGTTGCTATTTTCTATAAAAGTAGTAATCTTAAAAATGGTTACATTCTGCAATCATCACGCACCTTAACAACAAAGGAGTCTGCTATGATTCTTGGAATTTTAGGTGACACACATCAAGACAATGACAAAGCTTTGCCCCACGTCATTAGAGAATTAACAAAAAGAAAGGTTGAAGCAATTGTCCACACTGGAGACATCGAATTCCATCATTTAGACTCAAAGCTTTTTGATGATCTTCCGGTTATTTGTGCACTTAATGCAGAGCAAATCGACAAGCCTGCATTTAAAACTCCTCCCTCTGGATGGATTTATACTGTTCCAGGACAAAGGATAATAGACCTTAACCATATACGAATATATGTAGGGCACAAAAGATCGTTTGATTTTTTAAAAACCACAGAGCACAACTTGATGGCTTTTTTGGATCAAATGCGAAGAGACAATGATGGCTTAAGATGGGTGTTCTCAGGACACACCCACCATCAATCATTTGTTCAAACTAGGTTAGTTAACTCAATTAACCCAGGAGCAATTGAAAATTCATTTGATGGATATTCTTTTGCAGTTGTTAACACTGAGAACGGGGAGGTAGTTTTTAGTAGAATTCATAGGACAAAGCCAATAATCCCCACATTTTCTGTCGGAGTGATCTCTGACAGTGGAAGAATCTCTAACATTGATCCTGATTTCTGGGAATCACTAGCTCAGGAATTTAACAAAAGAGGTGCAAACACAATTATTCATTGTGGAAACATAAACCTAAAAGACATTGGCAGGCCAGAGTTAAGGAACTTTCTTGTATATTGCAATTTGAGAGAAGATCAAAAAAGACCTGCCGTGTGTCCAGACAACTGGAGGATCATCTGTAATTCAGACAATCCAGTTGTAGAAATTAACGGCTACAGGTTCTATGTTCAACTTGATCTTGGAATAGACTTGCTGCAAAAATCAGAGTTTGATATGCATACAACTTCTCTTGAACTACGAAGAAAGTTCCCAGAACTAGATTACATCTTGTGCGGCTTTACGCACAATGCACTTCTTGTTGAAGGCGAGCAGATCAAAATCATCAATCCGGGAGACGTGATTGATGATCGCAATTTTGCAGTAATCTGCCTTCCAAGAAATGAGATCACGTTTGGCCACATTCCAGCAGTTTGTCTTCCTAGCATAGAAGACTAAAACAAAAAAGCCCCGCTTCAAAACGGGGCGTTTCTTTACAAACTTTTACACTAATTTTTTAAGTAATTCATGAACTTTTTCTGGATTTGCAGTTCCGCGAGTAACTGCCATTACCTGACCCGCCAAAAACTGTAAAGCATTTTGTTTGCCAGCTTTAAAATCTGCGACTACTTTAGGATTTTTCTCAATAACCTCTTTTATAATTTTTTCTAATTCCCCATCGTCTTTCATTTGCCCCCAACTGTTCTCTTTAACTATATCAGAAGGATCGTTACCCGTATTAAACATTTCAAGCAAAACCATTTTAGCTACTTTACTAGAAATTTCTTCTTTATAAATCATCTTAATAAATTCAGCAAAATTTTCTGGAGTTATTTTAAAATCTGTTTCTACAAATTCTCTTCCCAATAATAACCCCTTAACATCAGAAATAAGATAATTTGCTAACAATTTTGAAACTTTTATGTGTGATTCACCTTTTTCATCTTCTCTTGTCCATTCTTCAAATTCTGAAACCACTTTCTCATAATATTCACTCAAGTCTTTGTTTGCAACAAAAAACTCAATAGAGTCTTGGTCTAGGCCAAACTCTTTTTTAAACCTTTCTCTTTTTTGCTCTGGTAGTTCTTGCATAGTTGATTTTATTTTAATAATATAATCTTCTTTTAAATACATTGGCTTTAAATCTGGCTCTGGAAAATACCTATAATCATGAGCCTCTTCTTTTTCTCTTTGCGAAAATGTAATTTCTTTTTTATCATGCCAACCACGCGTTTCTTGCACAACTTTCCCCCCAGATTCAAGTAATTCTGTTTGTCTTGCGATTTCAAAATCTACTGCCTTTTCCACTACGCGAAAGGAATTTAAATTTTTAATTTCAACTTTTGTGCCGAATTTTTCTGTTTTACTTACAGATATGTTTACCTCAACTCTCATCTGTCCTTTTTCCATATTTGTATCAGAAACATTTAAATATCTTAAAATCAATTGCAACTCCTCTGCAAATTTTCTAGCTTCTTTTCCAGAAGTAATGTCTGGATCTGTAACCAATTCCATTAAAGGGACACCTGCTCTATTATAATTTACCAAAGAATAACTTTCACCTTCAGGATGAGCAAGACTTCCTGTATCTTCTTCTAAATGAATTCTAGTAATACCTATAATTTTATCATCAATTTGCAAGAATCCTTTACCACACAATGGCTGATCATATTGGCTTATTTGATAACCTTTTGGCAGGTCCGGGTAAAAATAATTTTTCCTATCAAATTTTGAGTCTTTGGCAATTGCGCAATTTAAAGCAAGGCCGGTTTTAATAACCATTTTAATTGCCTCTTCATTAGCTACGGGCAAGGCTCCGGGATGAGCCATACACACATGGCAAATATTAAAATTTGGCCTTTTTTCATCAGGGTCATTTTTGCACGAACAAAACATCTTAGAATTTGTTTTCAACTCTGTATGGATTTCAAGGCCAATTGTTGGTTTGTATGTCATATTTTAATATATCAAATTCTATCTAAAACTTCAAATGAATACGAATATTTATTCTTTTTATCTGGCTCAAAATCTTGCCTGCTGGTCTCTTTCCAGTCGGCTAAATTAAATTCTGGGAAATATGTGTCACCCTCAAAATCTTGATGTATATAAGTTAAATACAATCTATCAACTATTGATAAAAACTGCTTATACACAAAAGCTCCACCGCAGATCATAATTTCATCATTGCCTTGCTTTAGAGACAACTCTTTAGCAACTTCTATAGCTTGATCAACTGAACTTACCAAAAAACAATCTTTATTATCACCAGGCACTTTGTAGCTGGGGTTATCGCACAATATAACATGTTTTCTACCTGGCAAAGGTTTTTCTCCAATGGATTTAAAAGTGTTTAATCCCATTATCAAAACCTTGCCTGCGGTTTTTTCTTTAAAGTATTTGAAATCAGCTGGCAAATGCCATGGCAAACCATTTTTACTCCCAATTACCCTATTCTTTGCAATAGCTGAAATGATAGATATCATAATAATTACCTTAATTTTATTTCCGAGAAATCATTTTCATATTCTCTTTTATATTCTAAAATAGCTTCTCTGACTTTTTCTCTAATTGTCTCAAAAAATTCTTTATCACCTTTAGCACTAAGCATTTCTTTAACCTTATCTAATTCTACCCACTTTGCTTTTAAACTTTGTTTATCACGCTTTGTTTTTAAATATTCACTACTAGTAGAGAAAAGGAATAATGTTATTTGTTGAATTTCATTTTTATCACCCATATCTGGCCTCTCATAACTACCAAGCTCTTCTTTGAATTCTAAATCACTTTCATCTATACCTGCTTCTTCTTGTATTTCTCTTTCAGCTGCCTGTGGCCCGCTTTCCCCTTTTTCAATTCCACCTTTTGGCAAAACCCAATGGCTTTTATTTGTTTTTACCAAAACTACCTTGCCATCCAAGTTTATTACCACCCCTCCTGCAACTTTTCTAATTTTCAAATCTTTGCTCATAAAATTTTAAACAGCCATTGGGGCTTTAATAGTAGGATGATATTTATAATCAATTAATTTAATATCTTCCATTTTAAAATCTTCCAAATTTTTAATTTCCGGATTTAACCAAATCTTTGGCAGAGGATATGGTTCTCTAGCTAATTGTTCTTTTACTTGCTCAAAATGATTTAAATAAATATGTGTATCTCCCAAAATATGAACAAATTCATAAGCCTCAAGCCCTGTCACTTGAGCCACCATATGCAATAAAAGCGAATATGAGGCAATATTAAATGGTACTCCCAAAAATGTATCACAACTTCTTTGGTACATTAATAATGACAATTTTTTATCTACACAATAAAAATGAAACATTAGATGACATGGTGGCAATGCCATCATATCTAATTCTGCAGGATTCCAAGCTGACA
>CAINMG010000047.1 GCA_903850725.1 Candidatus Staskawiczbacteria bacterium | reverse complement strand
AAAATCCCTCAAGGATGAGAGATTTTCTTGTTTCCATCGGCTCGAACCGCCGAATTTCGGCGGGAATTCTTTTGGCGGAATTCAAAACCCCCTGGAATTTCTTGGCGGAAACCAATGCCGAGGGGCGAAGCCCCGAGGCAACTTCTTTAACAAATTCGGAATGGTGGACCCGGGCAGAATTGAACTGCCATCTCGTCAATGCGAATGACGAATCATGCCGTTAGACCACAGGCCCCATTATTTAGTTTAACAAAATATACTTGACTTTGCAATTGCAATAATATATGATATGTTAATGCAACAATGTTGCAATAATAATTATGGAAATAAGTATTAAAAAAAAGCAGTTACATATCGGGCGACAAACCAAAACCAAAAAGGCAATTGTAGATATATTATCTAAAAATTGCTGTCTTTTGCATAAAAATGAATTAATTGAAGAATTAAAAAAACAAAAGATTACTCCCAACCGATCTACTATTTACAGGGAACTAAAAACCTTAGAAAAAAATGATTTTATTTCAAAAAGTACAATTTTAGGGAATGACTATTACGAAATATTGCAAGATCACCACCATCATCATATTATTTGCTTAAAATGTAATAAAATCGAAAGTTTTAATGCTTGTAAATATAATTTAATTGTAAATGAAATAAAAAATAAAATTCACGGTTTTGCAGAAATCAAAAACCACTCTTTCGAGTTGTTTGGTATATGCAATTATTGTAACAAAAAATGATTACTTTACTTTCAATAATCTTAGCAACATTCCTAGTAAGTCTACTTTCTTTTGTGGGGGTTTTTACTCTTGCCTTAAAAGATAAATTACTAGATAAAATTGTTTTTTACTTAGTTGCCCTATCAATTGGAGGGCTTATGGGTGGAGCTTTCCTGCATCTTCTGCCAGAAGCTATTGAAATATATCAAGGCAAAGATGCATTTTTGTTTGTATTGATTGGCTTTTTCTTATTCTTTGCAATTGAAAAAACAATTCATTGGCGCCATTGCCACAAAGGACACTGTACGGAACACACCTTTGCTTATATGAGCTTAATTGGGGACAGTATACATAATTTTTTAGATGGATTGATAATCGCTGCTGGATTTGTCGTTAGCCCTGCCCTAGGCATAACATCAACATTGGCTATTGCTTTGCACGAAATACCTCAAGAATTAGGGGATTTTGGAGTATTAATTTACAGCGGGATGAGTAAAAAAAGAGCTATTTTTCTTAATTTTATAACAGCTATTACAGCTGTGCTTGGAGGAATTATTGGATTTTACCTTTCTTTTTACATTGAATCTATGTCTGGCATATTGCTACTCCTTGCTGTTGGAGGGTTTTTATACATAGCTGCCACAGATTTAATACCTGAGATTAGAAAAGAAACAGATCTTAAAAAATCTATCTTAAATTTTTCAATTATAATTTTTGGAATACTTTTAATGTATTTATTTAAACTTTTTGGAGCAGAATAAAAAGATATTAATCATAATTAAAAAATCGCCAATGAGCATCGGCGATTTTTTTTATTTAAATCTAAAAATTATTTTAATCTACTTTTCATAAATACTTCTAAAATTTTTAGAATACGAGTTAGGAAAAACAATCCCAAAACCTCAATAGTTAAATATGTTATATCTCGCAAGTCTCCTAATTGATAGCCTTCAGCTGAATAACTATAATAATCATGACTTAAAAAATTTATGACATATAAAATAGTTGTTAAAATGACCCAAGCATATACAAAAAATTCTCCTCCTCTTTTAGCTTTTTTTTCACCCAACCATCTTATTAATTCCTTGTGTAAAGAGTAAATAGCAACAACAGAAATATAAAAGAAATTAATTTTAGCAGGTACAAAAGTGCCTCTGCCAAAAAAATCTGCGACAGTAATTGCCATTGTTACTATGGTAATTATAACGCAAATAATAAATAAATTATTACTTATGCTATTTTCAATCTTTATTAAGCTCTTAAATTTTTCTGTCATGATATTAAATTTTATAAATTATATACTAATTAATATTACTCTTTTTTT
>CAINMG010000046.1 GCA_903850725.1 Candidatus Staskawiczbacteria bacterium | reverse complement strand
CGATCTATTTTATGGAAAATACAAAAAAATTTGCGTGTGTTATAAATTGTATGGATGGCAGGGTGCAAGATGCAGTAAAAGATTATATGAAAACAAATTATAGTGTTGATTATGTGGACATGGTAACTGAACCTGGACCAAATAAGATTTTGGCAGATAATTCAGATATGGCAGTTCTAGAAGATATTAAAAAATGTGTGAAAGTTTCTGTTACTCATTATGGCTCAAAAGTAGTGGCTGTTGTAGGGCATTTTGGCTGTGCTGGAAATCCTACTGAGAAAGAAGAACAAATAAAACATTTACATTTAGCTCAAAAAACAGTTGAAAATTTTGGCTTGGGCGTGGAAGTAATAATGCTTTGGGTAGAAGGTGATTGGCAAACAGTAGAAAAATTATAAAAATTCTTCGCGGGCAATACTGATACCCCAAACTTGTTTGACTCCTTTGATATTTAAAACACTAGCGCATTCTTGCATCGTAGAACCTGTGGTATATACATCATCTACTAAAAATACTTTTTTCCCAGCAACTTGAGCTGGGTTTTTTATTGTAAAAGCATTTGTTAAATTATTTTCTCGCTGTGCTTTTTTCAATTTCATTTGAGGCTCTGTGTTTTTTATTTTTATTAAACAATCAGAAACAACTGGAACCTTCAAAATTTTTGAAAGTTCATAACACAATTCTTCTGATTGGTTATATCCACGTTCTTTTTGTTTTTTGATATAAAGGGGAACAGGCACCAAAACTGAATTGTCCCAAATAATATTTGTATTTTTATTAGTTAAAATAAAATGCTCAACTAATATTTTTGCTAAAGGCTTTGAAAGGTCTTTAATATATGGTTTGTATTTAAAATTTCTTATTAGTTTTTTGGTTAAAGATTTTTCTTTGTATGGCAATGCAAAATAAAGACCTGATAATTTATTGTCTTGGCATTTTGGACACTTGCCATGAGCTTGCCGAATGGCTTGATTAGTTGATTGATTCGGAAAAAGTCTTAAAGGATTTTTCTCACATAGGCAATAATTGTATTCGGAAATTTCTAAAAGGTGCTGGCAATCCTGGCATAGAAAGGTTCCTTCTCTCTGACAGCCCAAGCAGAAAGCAGGAAATAAAAGATTTTTGGTAAAGTTTTTAATTTTATCCACAGATAAGTATTTCATAGTTATTGTTTTTATTGTATAATAACATAATAGGTTTTAAATTAAAAATTAAATTAAAAATTATATTATGTGGAATCCTTTTGAAATGTTTTTTCCTAAAAAAATTATTGGTATTGATATTGGGACAGCTTCAATAAAAGTTGTGGAGATATCAAAGTGGGGAGGTGGAAAAACACTGGAAAATTATGGGGAAATAAAATCAGTTTCTCTTTACAAAGAAGAAGAGCCTTTTCGTACTTTTGATGGAGCTAGTTATATGCTTTCTGATTTTTTTATTTCAAGAGCTATCAAAGCAATCTTAGAAGAAACTGGAATAAAAACCAAGGCTGTAATTTTTTCTGTACCTGATTATTCCACTTTTTGTATTTCTTTTGAAATGCCCCCAATGACAGAGAAAGAAATTCCCGAATCTGTTAAGTATCATGCTCCTCAATATATACCTTTGCCAATTTCAGAAACAACCTTGGATTGGAAAGTAATTGGTGGGATTCCTGGTGACAAAAAATCAAATATTAGAGTATTTTTGATTGCAATTCCAAACCAAGTTGTTGAAGGTTATAAAAGGGTGGCAGAAGGAGCGGGTTTAGAATTGTATGCGCTGGAAGCTGAAGCGACAGCTATAACCAGAGCATTAATTAAAGATGTAAAGAAAGTAATATGTTTAGTGGATATTGGGGTTCAGAGCACGACAATTAACATTGTAGATCATGGGGATTTAAAAAAGAGTTACAGTTTTAATTTTGCTGGAGGCCAATTGACTTATGCGATTGCTTCTTCTATGGGGCTGGCAAATGATAAAGCAGAACAATTAAAAAATGAAAAGGGGCTTGTTTCTTTAGATAAAGAAATTACCAAGACATTATATTATTTGATTGATCCACTTTTGACTGAGATTAAGAATGTCTCAAATGATTTTTATATTAAAGAACAAAAACAAGTAGAAGAAATTTATTTAACTGGAGGAACTGCAAGTTTGCCTGGGTTAAAGGAATATTTTCAAGAAAGTCTTGGTAAAAGAGTAGTGCTCCCAAATTGTTTTTCTGACTTTTTGTATCCACCTATTTTGGAAGAAAATTTGCAAAAAATTGGGCCAAGTTTTTCAGTGGCAGTTGGAGTGGCTTTAGGTGGTTTGAAAAATGGTAAAAAATAATATCAATACTATATATTGACAGATTTGATAAAATAGAATAATATATAAACATAGTCCGCAGACAGTAGGTTCGAAGAAAGCTGAGCGTAGTCGAAGCTTTACAGAGAATAATTTGAGCAATCAATCCTGCCGAGGATAATTAATGTTTTTACAGCACTCGCTGTTAATCGTTATTATTTTTCTGCGCTAAAGGTCGCAGTTTTTATTTAAAAAAAATAAAATTATGGCATTAAATAAAGATCAAAAGAAGAAACAATTAGAAAGTTTAAAAGAAAAAATTCAAAATCAAAAATCAATAGTTTTTGTTGATTTTTCAAAAGTTCCATCTGATAAAATGTTTACTTTAAGAAAGAATCTTAAAGAACAAGGTTGTAACTTGAAAATTGGAAAAAAGACATTAATTAGAGTAGCTTTTGGGCAAGTAGGAATTTCATTTTGGAATGTAATGAAAAAATGTATTCCTGGACAATTGGCTTTGGTTTTTGGAGTAGATGATGAAATAGCACCTGCTAGAATCTCAAATCAATTTGCAAAAGATAATGAAAATTTTAAAATTTTAGGAGGAATTTTCGAGAATAGATATATTGATAGAGAAAAGGTATTAGTTTTGGCCAATATCCCACCAAGAAATGAATTACTTGGTAGATTAGTTGGTTCACTAGCCAGCCCAATGGCAAGTTTTGTAAGAGTTCTAGATAAAATCGCAAGTAAAAATTAATTATTAATTATATAAATATATGGCAGAAGAAACAAAAATTGAAGTCCCAGCTAAATTTAAGAGTTTAGTTGAGGAAATAAAAAAACTTCCAATTGTAGAATTGGCAGAACTTGTAAAAGTTTTGGAAGCAGAATTTGGAGTATCAGCAGCCGCTCCAGTAGCAGCAGCTGGCCCAGCAGTAGTAGTTGAAGAAAAAACAGCTTTCAATGTTGAGTTAAAAGAAGTTGGAGCTCAAAAAATTGAAGTTATCAAAGTTGTAAGAGATGTAACAGCTAAAGGTTTGAAAGAATCAAAAGATTTGGTTGATGCAGCAGCAGCTGGAACAGCTCAAATGGTAAAAGAGGGAGTAAAGAAAGAAGAAGCTGATGAAATTGCCAAGAAATTCACAGCAGCTGGAGCAAAAGTAGAAATTAAATAATTTTTATTTTAAAAGGCAAGGCCCTCTAAAAGGGGCTTTTTGTCTGTCTGGCTGTCAACATACTTGCAATTTTATATGGCAGGAGTAACATTAATTAATGGCCACGTAACTCTTTTTGAGGGGAGTAGGAAAATGTTAATGTATATTAGCGTCGAGTATCTTTTGGTTCTTTTTCGAAAAGTTCAAATGTATATGTGTTCAGCTGATTTTGATCGGCAAATCATTTTGGGAGCGGGCCATTTGTTTGGTGAATTGCTACTCCAATTAAGAAATGATGAGAACACCTCGTGCCGTAAGCCATTGAGCAAGCGGGCATCGTGGCTACATGATCATTTGTTGGCCTACATCTTTGTTTAGGCCAACTCAAATGATTAACCGGGGTTCTTTCGGGAGCCCTTTTTGTTTTTCGATTTTTTTGGTATTATAAACATATGGAAATTCAGGAAAATGTTGAGTTAAAAGATTATACCACTTTTAAAATTGGAGGGTCTGCCAAATATTTTTGTATTGCAAAAAGTACAGAAGATTTGCAAATAGCTTTGCATTTTGCCAAAGAGAAAAAGCTAAAATTTTTTGTTCTGGGCGGTGGGAGCAATCTTTTGATATCTGACAAAGGGTTTGGTGGATTAGTCATTAAGTTAAAATTTGAAAGTTGTAAAGTAAATAAAAATAAAATTTCAGTTGATGCTGGGCTAAGTTTATCAAAATTAGTTCATTTGGCTTTGGATAATAGCTTGTCTGGCATGGATTGGGCTTCTGGAATTCCCGGCAGTGTAGGTGGGGCAATTTATGGTAATGCTCAGGCTTTTGGGACAAAAATATCAGATAATATAAAGGAAGTAGAATATTTGGATGTAAAAAGTTTGAAAGTGAAAAAAGCATTTAAAAAACAGTGTGCTTTTACATTAAAAAATAGTATTTTTAAAAAAAATAAAGACTTAATAGTTTTATCGGCAATTTTTGAATTGAAAAAAGGAAACAAAGAAGAAATTCGTAAGAATGTATTAGAGCATATAAATTATAGAAAGAAAAATCATCCAATTAGTTTTGCATCTGCTGGTTCTGTGTTTGTAAATACAGAAAAGAAAATAACTAATAAAAATTTGCTTGCAAAGTTTCCTGAATTAAAGTATTTTAATAGTAAGGGGGCAATTCCTTCGGGTTACTTGATTGAAAGAGTTGGGCTGTCGGGCAAGCAAATTGGAGGAGCCAAATTCTCTGATATTCACGCCAATTTTATTGTAAATACTGGCAGTGCCAAAGCAGAAGATGTCTTAAAATTAATTAAGTTAGCAAAGCAAAAAGTAAAAAAAGTATTTAATATTAATCTTGAAACCGAAATTCAATTAATGGGTTTTTAAAATCGCTCGGTAATCAAATTTTTTCTGCGCCGAGAGCCTCTCTACGGGGCACCCTCGTGCTCGAAAAAATTTATTACCTCGCATATTTTTATATGAAAATAATTATAAAGACAAAAAATTTAGAGTTGTCGCCATCATTAGAGAGTTATATAAATGAGAAAATTGGAAGCTTTGAAAAATTTATCAAAACTTTACAGAAAGAAGAGGAGGGAAAAACATTGTCTGAGATTTTTGTTGAAGTGGAAAAAGAAACAAGACATCATAGGCATGGAGAAGTTTTTGTGGCAAAAGCTCAAATTATGCTTCCTGGTAAAAGTCTTGTAGCCGAAGCTAAAGGAGAAGATTTGTTTTTGGCAATAGTAGAGGTAAAAGATGAGCTTCAGCAAGAAATTAAAAAGTATAAATTAAAGAAAATTGATTTAGGAAGAGAAGGCGGTCGCAAAGCCAAGGATCAATTAAAATCCGAAATATAAATAAATGTCATTTCTAACAAAAATATTTGGTGATCCAAATGAAAAATATATAAAAAGCTTACAGCCGATTGTGGAAAGAATAAATTCTTTGGATTTGGAATTTCAGAAATTATCAGCAGGAGAGATAAAAGAAAAAACCCTTCGACTTCGCTCAGGGCTAGTAAGCGGAAAAACTTTAGATGAAATACTTCCCGAGGCTTTTGCGTTAGTTAGGGAAGCTGGGAAAAGGACTTTGAACCAAAGACATTTTGATAGCCAATTAATTGGGGGAATTGTTTTACACCAAGGTAAAATTGCAGAAATGAGAACTGGAGAAGGTAAAACGCTTTCTGCTACTTTGCCAGCTTATTTAAATGCATTATCTGGCAAAGGAGTTCATATTGTTACAGTCAACGAATATTTAGCTAAAAGAGACATGATTTGGATGGGCCAGATTTATAATGCTTTGGGTCTGACTGTGGGATGTATTACAAATTCAGGGGGGTTTGTTTATGATGAAAACTATAAAAATGAAGATATCGCTGATAAAAAAAGAGATGCCTTGGGTGGATTTTTGGTGGTGGAAGATTTTTTAAAACCAGTTTCCAAAAAAGAAGCTTATAATGCTGATATAACTTATGGAACTAATAATGAATTTGGATTTGATTATTTAAGAGATAATATGGTTTTTGATTTGGCGCAAAAAGCACAAAGAGAACATAATTTTGCAATTGTTGATGAAGTAGATTCAATTTTAATTGATGAAGCAAGAGTTCCGTTGATAATTTCAGGAGAAGCAGAGCCTGCAACTGAAAAATATTCTTTATTTGCAAAGATTGTATCAAATTTAGAAAAAGAAATTGATTATGTTTTAGATGAAAAATTAAAAACAGTTACTTTTACAGAAGAAGGTCAAAATAAAGTTGTAAATAAATTGGGACAAGATCCTTGGCAGGACAATGACATTACTGCAACACATCAATTAGAGTCGGCCTTGCGAGCAAAGGCTTTGTTTACCAAAGATAGAGATTATGTTGTAAAAGATGGAGAGATCATGATTATTGATGAATTTACGGGAAGAATTTTACCAGGCAGAAGATGGTCAGCTGGTCTTCATCAAGCAGTAGAAGCTAAAGAGGGGGTAAGAGTGCAACCTGAATCTGTAACTTATGCTACAATAACTTTTCAAAATTATTTTCGGCTTTATAAAAAATTATCTGGAATGACAGGTACTGCTTTCACTTCAGCTGAAGAACTTGATAAGGTTTATAAATTAGAAGTGGTAATTGTGCCAACAAATAAATCTATTGTGAGGAAAGATTTATCAGATAATATTTATAAATCTGAGGCTGGTAAATTTAAGGCTGTCATAAGAGAAATAAAAGAATTGAATGAAAAAGGTCAGCCAATTTTAGTTGGAACGAGATCTGTAGAGAGAAATGAATATTTGGGAAGGTTACTTGAAATGGAAGGAATTAAGCACGAAATTTTAAATGCTAAAAATCATCAAAGAGAAGGAGAAATTATAGCTCAAGCTGGTAGAAAAGGAGCTGTAACAATTGCTACAAATATGGCTGGCCGTGGAGTGGATATTATTTTAGGTGGAAATCCGGTAAATCCAGAAGAAACAGAAGTTGTTAGGCAATTGGGAGGCTTACATGTTATGGGTACAGAGCGTCACGAAGCTCGTAGAATTGATAATCAATTAAGAGGAAGGTCTGGTAGGCAGGGAGATCCAGGCACTACTCAATTTTTCGTTTCTTTAGAAGATGATTTAATGAGAATTTTTGGAGGTGATAGAATAAAATCATTAATGACTACTTTTAATGTTGCAGAAGATGAGCCAATTTCAGCTGGAATTTTGTCGGGAGCTTTAGAATCTGCTCAATCAAAGATTGAGGGTTTTAATTTTGATGCTAGGCACCATTTGCTTGAATATGATGATGTAATGAATAAACACAGAGAAATAATATACAAGAAACGTAACGAAATTCTCGAAAAATCAATTTTGCTAGGTCCGACCCCGCAAAATTTTGCTAGGTCCGACCCCGCAAAAACTTCTTTGCGTGATTTTGTTTTAGATATTGTAAAGAAAAATAATTTTACAGAGCAAGATTATTTAAATAAAGAAAAAGAGCTGGGAGAGGAAAATATGAGAAATGTAGAAAAGTTTGTTTGTTTAAAAGTTTTAGATACTTTATGGCAAGATCATTTAAGTAATATGGAGCATATGAGAGACTCTGTAAGATTAAGAGCTTATGGTGGAAAAGATCCTTTAGTTGAGTATAAAAATGAGGGTCATAGAATGTTTGGAGAATTGCTCAAAGAAATGGATTTAGAAATAGCACAAGATATAATGTCAGCTGGACTTTCTGTTACTCCAAAAAATAATGTACAAATTAGCGCTCAGCCAAGTGGAAGTGAAGTTGGAAGAAACGACTTATGTCCATGCGGGTCCGGTAAGAAATTCAAAAAATGTCATGGAAAGTAGAATAATAGCGCATTTGGATATGGATGCTTTTTTTGCGAGTATAGAAGAAGCAGATAGCCCAATTTTCAAAGGAAAACCAATTGCAGTGGGATCTGATCCACATTCTGTGGCTGGCTTTGGAACAGGCAGAGGAGTTGTGAGTACTGCCAATTACAAAGCTAGAAAATATGGTATTCATTCTGCTTTACCAATATCGCAAGCTTGGCAATTGTCACAAAAAGCAAAAAAAGATGGGGAGGAAGAGGTGATTTTTTTGCCTGTAGATATGGAAAGATATGGAGTGGTGTCTTGCGGAATTTATGATATTATAAAAAAGTATTCAAAGGTGGTGGAGCCAGCCAGTATAGATGAATTTTATTTTGATCTGACTTCGTCAGTGTCATTGCGAGAAAGGAGCGAAGCGACTGACGTGGCAATCCCAGAGGTTGAGATTGCTTCGTCGCCTTTTGCTCCTCGCAATGACGGAAACTGGCAGAAGGCAGAGAAAATTTGTTTGAAAATTAAAGATGAAATAAAGCAAAAATATAAAATTACTTGTTCCGTGGGAATTGCTCCTAATAAATTAATTGCCAAAATTGCAGCAGGTATGCAAAAGCCAGATGGATTTGTGATTGTCAGACAGGGGGATGAGGAAAATTTTTTAGAGCCATTGCCAGTGCGTGAATTGCCTGGGGTGGGGCCCAAAACCGGAGAAATTTTGAGCAAAAATGGCGTAGAAAAAATAAAAGATTTGAAAAAGTTTTCCTATGAAGATTTATATGATATGCTTGGTAAATATGGAATAGATTTGTATTATAAAGCAAAAGGCATTGATGATTCGGAACTGGTGGAAAATAGGGAAGCAAAATCAATTGGAGAACAAACAACCTTTGATAATGATACACTTGATGCAGTTTATATTGGAGAGATTTTTGGAAAACTTTGTGATAATGTATTTTTAAGATTTAAAGAATCAGGATTTAAAAGTTTTAAAACAATTGCAATTACTGTAAGATTCACAGGCTTTGAAACAAAAACAACAGCCAAGACCCTTCGCGCTCCCTTCGATACGTCTCAGGGCAAGCACTCAGGGCAAGCGAAAAAAGAATTTAAAATAGAAGCTTTAAAACTTTTATTACCATATTTAGATAGTAGAAAAAATCCAGATAATAAATTAATTAGATTGGTTGGTGTGAAAATAGAAAATTTTACAACGTAGCGTCATTGCGAGGCTATCGCAATAGCCGAAGCAATCTCAACGGCTGGGATTGCCGCGTCGCCTGTGGGCTCCTCGCAATGACGAATTGAGTACATGAACAAAGATTTTTTATGGATTTTATCAATAATTTTAATTGTTCTAGTTTTTGGAGCGGGGGTTTATTTTAATAATGATATTGAAGATTTTAAAAAAACAGAATTAGGAAATTTAATAAACCAGGTTGGAAGCGAAGTTTTAAATCCTTCCCCGTTAAAAGTTAACAATCCCTTTAAAAATGTTGTTTTAACCAGCGAGAAAGTATTTTTGGAAACAAATATTCAAAGAAACATAAATGATTTGTTACCACTTTCAAGAAATGCAGTTTTGGATAAGATAGCGCATGCTAAAGCAAATGATATGTTTGCAAGTCAGTATTTTGAGCATAATTCACCTTCTGGCGTAACCCCAGCTGAATTAGTCAAGAGTTTTGGATATAATTATATTATTACTGGAGAAAATTTAATTTTGGGAAATTTTGATTCAGAGAAAGAATTGGTACAAGCCTGGATGAATAGCTCTGGCCATAGGGCAAACATTTTAAATAGTAGGTATACAGAAATTGGTCTGGCTGTAGTGAAAGGCACATATAAAGGCGAGACAACATGGATTGGGGTTCAAGAGTTTAGTTTGCCTTTGTCTGCTTGCCAACAGCCAGATTATAGTCTAAAATCACAAATTGATCAGTACAATGTCCAGTTAAATAACTTATCTTTACAGATTGATCAGAAAAGAGAAGAGATAAATAGCTCTGCTTCAAATTACCAGAAATATAATTCTTTGGTTGAGGTATACAATAAATTAGTAAAACAATATGAGGATTTAGCCAGTGTTATTAAAAATTTAATTGCAAATTATAATAGTCAAGTAAGTATATTTAATCAATGTGTTGCCGGAGGCAATTAAAAAATATATGAAAATTTTCGCAGTTAAAACAAAAGCTATGTTGCCCCCAAAAGATGATTTGTTTTCTTTAATAAAAGAAAGTTTTTTGGCTGGAAAGATAAAATTAAAAGAAGAATCAATAATTGTAATTACTTCTAAAATTGTGGCCATTGGTCAAGGCAGATGCATAAAAATAAATCTAAATTTAACAAAAGATGAACAAAGAAAAGAAAAAGATAAATTAATTAAACAGGAAGCAGAATTTTTTATTGATCGTAAATACGTTCCACATCAATTAGTAACTTTAACAATTAAAAATAATATTTTAATTCCCTCGGCCGGAATAGACGAAAGCAATGCAAATGGATATTATATTTTGTGGCCACAGAAGCCTTTTCTGGAAGCCAAAAAAATATGGCAATTTTTGCGCAAAGAATTTAAAGTAAAAAAATTGGGAGTAATAATTTCTGATAGCCACACAACTCCTTTGCGAAGTGGAATTTCGGGGATAGCTTTATCATATTATGGATTTTATCCTTTACGAAACTATGTGGGCAAGAAAGATTTGTTTGGCAGAACTTTAAAAATGACGCGCACAAATATTCCCGATATTTTGGCTGACGCAGCTGTTTTTGAAATGGGTGAGGGGACAGAATGCACGCCAATTGCAGTAGTAGAAGATATTCGTGATATAAAATTTGGTTTTGATAGTACAAAATCAGATCCAATGAAGATAAATAAAAAAGAAGATATTTATTATCCATTAATTAAAAATGCACCATGGAAAAGAAAATAACAACTTTAGTTTTGGTTCATCAAGGAGAAAAAGTTTTGCTTGGTATGAAAAAGAGGGGATTTGGACAGGGCAGGTGGAATGGTTTTGGTGGAAAATTGCATGAAGGTGAAACTATAGAACAGGCAGCGAAAAGGGAAACTTTTGAAGAAGCTGGTGTGCAGGTGGGGGAATTAGAAAAGTTTGGAGTGATGGATTTTTATTGGAAAAATAAACCAGAATTTTGTGTTGAAGTTAATGTGTTTAAGGTAAGAATATTTGCAGGAATTCCTACAGAATCAGAAGAAATGAAACCTCAATGGTTTGATTTAAAAGAAATTCCATACAAAGAAATGTGGCAAGATGACACTTATTGGATGCCTTTATTTTTAAATGATAAAAAATTTAAAGGAAAATTTATTTTTGATGATAGTGATAATATTTTAGAAAAAGAATTAAATGAAGTAAAAGAAATATGAAATTTGTAATTGTTTCAGATACTCACAGTAATGTGAAAAATTTTAAAAAAGTGATTGATTGGGTTAATAAAAATGATATTAATTTGATTTTGCATTGTGGAGATATTGGAAGCCCAGAATTTTTAGAAGAATCTTTGGAAGATTTCAAAGGAAAGTTTTTTGGAGTTTTGGGAAATATGGATAGGGATTACAGAATATTAGTGGTAGATTATAATAATATTAAAAATGTGAAAATTGAAGATAGGGTTTTGGAAATTCCTATTGATAAGAAAATGACTGCAATTACACATTATCCAGAAACTGCCAGAAGTCTTGCTGAGTCTGGAAAATATAACTTGGTATTTTATGGTCACACTCACAAGCCTTGGGAGGAGAAAATTGTTGCTGATGGAAAGACCTGTCGTTTAGTAAACCCTGGAGAAACTGCTGGTCAAATTTTTAAACCTTGTTTTGCAGTTTACGATACAGAAAAGGATTTTTTGGAACTTAAAATTTTAGAAAGATTGGAATAATTTTTGTATAAAAAAAATGAGGCCAGCGAACGAATTGTTCGCTGGCCTTTGCACGAACTACCCGCAGGTAGTTGCGCTTAGCCGATCATCGTGACCGTCTGATCCGCAGGGACCAAACGGTATAGCCGAGCTTCGTGGCTGATATCGGGGAATCCGAAAGCTTCCACAAGCTGCTGATCTGCCACCATAATGTCCCCATCTGCTATGAAGTCAACGATGGCCCATGCCATACCGTTTGGCATTTGAGCGATCCCAGCATAGCTTTTGCGTTCGATCCTGTCACCATTGGCCATCACTACAAAGACTTCGTCATTATCCACGAACTCGATCTCGGCCCCTCCGCAGAACGGAGAGTAACCGTAACCAACGTTCGTGTTATTCTTGATGGCTTGACGAACGATGGAGCCTAGCTGGTCGTGCCTGCGACCCATTCCGACGATGACCATACTCACTTTTTCGAGACGCTTGACCGTCTTGGCCAAGGCTGTGATCATGACCGTCCCATTGGTGGTGTGCAGGGGGTTTGCCCCTGTCAGACACTCACCGCAGGTGACCACGAAGATCTCCTTTTTCTTCTTGGGCTCGGTACCACAATCCAGCTCCAAATCGCTCGCCGCCACTGCCGTTCCGTTCGGAGACCGTTCATAAAAGTGTGTCTAGCGAGTGTATAATCTTTTAATTATTTGTGGTTTTTTTAATTGTTTTGTTAAAATATTGATAGTTAGTTACTGGATATTTCATATAGTTTTTTTCTTCAAATTCTTTAATAATCAT
>CAINMG010000045.1 GCA_903850725.1 Candidatus Staskawiczbacteria bacterium | reverse complement strand
TTATTTCAAAATCGTTCAGGTAAAATCTTTAACGGTCAAACTAGAAGAGTAGTAGATTTCTTTTATCCTACAATGTCGGATAAATCTACTATGTTAACTTTAAGAGCTTTAAGTTATGAGTACAAATTAACAGATGGTGAAATATCTGATGAAAACTTAGAGATATTATTTACTTCTATTGTAGAACCAGAATTAAATAGAATTAGAGACAAACAAGCTAATAATATTAAAGGTTACGAACCTAATTATTTCTTTCTATTACCAGGACTAAACACTCTCAATGTCAATATTAACAATGTTGAAAAAACATATTTAGATTTAGCAAAAGATAAAGATGATGCCGTTTATTCTAAAGAAGCTAAAGAAGCTGTCAAAAAATTCATCAAAGATCACAACTTGTGATATAATAAAATAATTAAAAATAAATTTAAAATATGTTTAACCCAGATTTAGGTTCTCGTGATGAGGTAAAAGAAATAGAATCAACAAATTTTGAAACTGAGCAAACTCAAAAAGAAATATTTGAGAAGAGCAAGCCTGTTATTGAAGAGGTTTGTAAGGTTGTATTAGAAAGTTGGTTATCCAAAGAAAAATATTCAGAGGTGGATATCAGTAATTGGTCAAAAAAACATCAAATTGCAGGCGATTTCAATGGTGCTAAATATTGCGTTAGAACTCCTCACTTAAGGAAAGGTAAACATGCATTTGTTGGAATGGTAGATATAGAAAATGTTGATGAAAGTACTTTTTCTTGTGTTATAAGAGACAATATTAAAGATGCAGAGGAATATTCAAAAAGTGTTGCTATCGAGCCGATTATTGCAGAATTAGTTCCAAAACTTTATGGGATTATTAAAGGTTTTGTAATAATGGAAAAATTATCTGGGCTTGAGCTTGAAGAAATTTTTGAGAAGCTTAAGATAGATAAAGATTTTATCCAGAAATTTGCTAATAGTGCTTATGATCTTGTTGAAAAAACTGCCAGTAAGTGCATTGAAATGCACGATGTAAAATTTGTTGATGGACATAATTGTATGGTAGATGCTGATACTGGAGAAATAAAAATTATTGAGCAGGCATCTTTTTGCCCCAATTCTATTTTTAAGCCACAAGAAATAATCACAGATCAATTATTTACAGAAATTGATCAAATTGGTCATAATTTAGATAAAATTGACGCAAGTAGAGTTGAACTTGTGTTTCAAATTCTACGAAGAGCATTTACTCAAAATAAGCCAGAAGATTTATATAAGAAAAGTCGGTCTCTCAAGCCCACTCATCCAAGGTATAAAAATGCTTGGTATATGCAAAATATGGAAAAGTTAACTGAACAAAAGCACCAAGATATCCTTAATAACCCCAAAGCACGCGAAGCTCTTACTGTAAATTATATTGGTCGTGGTTTTACTGAAGCATTTTCTCCTGATTTTATCGAAGCAGTAAATAGCGGGGATATGGAGGCATTTAAAAAACTTCTTAAAGATAGAAAATATAAAATAGATATTACTGATAAGGATGACCCAAGATATGGCGCTGAAATTGTTC
>CAINMG010000044.1 GCA_903850725.1 Candidatus Staskawiczbacteria bacterium | reverse complement strand
TTTTTTAAAAAAATCATAAAAAATTATTAAAATTTGTACTCTGAAAAACCATCTATCTTTTCCACTTTTGCTGTCTAGTTTACGCAGACCACCTTACTTAAAGCTTTTTCAATTGCAATTTTTTGTTCTGGCCTAGTCAAAGGTCGCCCCAATACTTTAGCTTCAGATTTAATTGCTTCTCTCACTTCATCAGATGACAATGCATCTCCCATCAATCCTTTCTTCAATGTTTCAGCCTCCTCCAAATCATCAGCAACCTGTTTTTCATTAATTGCTTTTAATTCTTCTGGAGTCAAGGTGGGAGTGTTTTCTATAACTGACTGAGGGGGATTATCCACAACTTCATATTTTTTTCTCAATTCTTCTTGAGCTTTTGTTCTCAGCTTTCCCGCCTTCATCTCCCATCCGGCATCTCCAGGTTTCCCTTTCAGGGAACTAGTGTTAACACGTATATTTCTTAATATTCTTTTAAGCTCTTCTTCTGTTACTTTGATTTTTCCCCCCTCTCCTTCATTATCCCCACCTGGAGGAAAATCTGGTCTTATTTGTGTCATATTTTTTAAATTTTTAATTATACCACTTTGGAAAAAAGTTGTCAATAATATTAGAACTTTTCGGCAAATTCGCCCATTTCGTGTTTTACTATTTCCTTGTCGGACCAAGCAATCTTTTTGCCATTTGCCAAACACATCAAAGGCTCGCTACCCTTACCTGTTATTATAACAATATCCTTGGGCTTTGCCAACTTTAAAGCAGTTTTGATTGCTTCTTTTCTATCTAAAATTCTGTGATATTTAAAATTAGGATTTTGGATTTGTAAAAGCCCTGCCTCTATTTGATCTATAATTTTTTCTGGATTTTCATCATATGGATCTTCATTGGTAACTATTATTTCATTGCAATATTTACTTGCCAATTCTCCAAGTACAGGCCTTTTCCACTTATCCCTCCCTCCTCCACAACTCCCCAGTACACAAATCAAATTACCTCCCAAAGCTTTATAAACACTTTCAAGTTGCTCTGGAGTGTGGGCATAATCAACTACAACTGTAAAAGGATTTTTGACTACAATTTCCATTCTACCTTCAATACCTTTGGCTTTTTCCAAAGCATCTTTACAGGCTTCCAAAGAAACTCCATAAGAATTTGCTACACAAATAGCGCACAAAGCATTATAAACATTAAATTTGCCAAGCAAATTAGTTTGGAATTTTACGCTTCTTACTTCAAAAGACGAACCATCATCATCAACTTTTACATTTTGAGCGTCTTGCATACCAAATTTGAAAATTTCTTTTGATTTAGTTTTTAAAAAATATTCCGCATTACTATCATCAGTATTTATTACATGCTTATTCTTTACAGCTTTAAAAAATTTAATTTTTGCGCTTCTATATTTTTCAAAACTTCCATGCGACTCTATGTGCTCTAAACTTAAGTTTGTAAAAACCGCACAATCAAAATGTATAAACTTGTGCCTTGATTGCTTTACTCCTTCACTAGAAACTTCCAAAACCACATATTTACATTTTTCTTTTACTGCTTGTTTAAAAAACTTTTGGATTGTAAAGCGCCCAGGCATTGTCATTTTTAAATTATTTTTCCATTCCTTGCTTCCCATTTTAAATCTTATAGTTGAGATAGAAGCAACTTTTTCTCCACTTCTCTCTAAAATTTTAGTTATCAAGTCTACTGTAGTAGACTTACCACTAGTTCCAGTAACTCCAATTACAATTAATTTTCTACTTGGGAAGCCATTTGCCAAAGCACCTAAAAAAGCTAGATTATAGTGATATATTGATAAAACAAATCCCGGAATTAATTTTCTAATAAAACTTTTGGCTGTCATAATATTTGTATTTTATAGTTTAATTATTTTATCACAAATCACAAATAAAAAAAAGCCGGCTCCTTAGAACCGGCTCTGTCAAAGGCTTGTGCAAAAGTCAAAGTGGAGCCTGAGGGGCAGTAAGTGGCGAACCACATAGACAATTCCCTTCGTAATCAGGCGGGAAGCCCCTAGGTTTTTCTTCGCCCTTCGCTCGTCCGAATTTTTTCCACCTTTCAAGGCATTTAGGACATTTCCGCAAAACGTTACCCCCCTTTGGCCTCTGTGCCCACAAACCAATCACAAACGCATCCACTTCTTGAGATGTTACTTCGCGCTCAACAACAGTGGACATTTCTTTACCTCCATAAAGAACAGAGAAAAAAGGAACAAACCCCGCACTAATTTCATCGACACTCGAGATAATCATCTTCAGGCTCGCGAAACGACTTCGCTTCGCTCCGTCTTCATTAGTGCTTATATATAGATTATCAATAAAATTAGTGCGGGGTTATTTTGCTTTTTATATAAATTTTGAAGCAAAATAAAACCTCTTTTCGAGAAGAGGCATTTTCATTTTTTATTTAGAAAAATGCGCCTTCTCTAAGAGAGGTTAATAATGCTAATAATTATATTGTTGGCTAAAATTGTATTTTGCATATTAGCTATTAATTTTAGTATATTCTTTTAAGATTTTATGTCAAGGTTTCGTATTAAATCATTTAAAATCAAAAGCGGGAGGTTGGTTACTCCCGCCATACGCCAGTCTGTCCGACTATTCTCGATAATGAACCAAAACAAGCTCCAATGCTTTCAAATCGTCAAGACCCATCATCTCTCTCTGTAACGCGCCATTGCATCGCATAGAACGGACAAACTTCGTTCCAGACAAAGCATCGCGCACCGCCTCTTCAATGGCGACAACGCGCTCAGGAGAAGTGGCACGACCAGTGCTGGTTGTAGATCCAATCTTTAACCGCAACGTTACAGTAAAAGTCGCGGTTCTTCCGTTATACGTAACGGAGACCTCCATGAAATTTCCGTACTTTAGCATTCCAACATCCTTCCACAAAGAAACACTAGAAAAAGAAAAAACACCAAATATATTATATCACTTATTAATTTGTTTGTAAAGGCTTTACTATTTTTTCATAGACTTTAATGCCAATTTTATACGTTCTTCTGAGTTTTTTACTTCCGCAGGCACTTGCGCGAGTGCATCGCGAGCTTGTTGTTTTGAAAAACCAAGTTGCATCAAGGCTCCTTCCGATTCATCAGAACTTCCAAATTTTTGCCCACCTAAAGTTTTAATCTTTCCTGTCAATTCCAAAATAATTGTTGAAGCGCGCTTGGCCCCAATACCTGGAATTCCATCAAAAACCTTTTCATCTTGGGCTAAAATTTTATCTTTTATTTTGTCTAATGACCCCAGCGCTGATATTTCTAAAGCAGCTTTTGGCCCCACTCCACGGATATCACACAAAACATCAAAAAATTCCAGTTCATCATAATTTAAAAATCCATAAAGATCTAAAACAGTTTCAGCTACTTTTAAATATGTAAAAAGTTTGATATCTGTGCCGATATCTGGTAGATTTAAAATAGAGTTTTTGGATAAAAAAACTTTATACCCAACTCCATTGTTGGTTTCTACAATAATAAACTTATCTTTTTTCGTAGTAATAGTACCTGATATAGTAGCAATCATATTATTATAATAACACAAATTCATTCCAAAAAAAAGCGGCTTTGACGGTGAGGCACAAAGCACGCTAAATGTTCAACCACACCGAATTTATTCATTCGGATATTTCATGAGCGAGAACAGCGTATCGCCCAATTATTTCTCGCATGGTAACGACGATTTTCTCCTGATCGCTCAAAGAGATCGCCTTGATATCCACCTCTCCTTCCGCAAGGAAAAGAGGAGTTAATTGCTCGCCAGCGTAAATGCCAGAACCATCCTTGTCTTCTACGACCCAAAATAAGTTGTATGCACCACGAA
>CAINMG010000043.1 GCA_903850725.1 Candidatus Staskawiczbacteria bacterium | reverse complement strand
GCAGAAATTGTCACATTTTCAGTGTTTGAATTATTCCCGGAGAGCAGTAATTTTGATGTGGAACTATTTTGTGTTATTCCTGTTACATTTGTTCCGATGACTGCGGAGATTGTGGTAGTTCCGGTGCCGGTGCCGGAGTTGGTGATTGTGCCGGTGTGGTTGATTGGATTAGTAGCAAAATTAACGGTACCTGATGCTGACCCAGTAATCGTTACATTGCCAGTACCAGTAATGCCACCGGTTAATCCGATAGCACCTGCCCCTGTTGTTGTTACGAGAAGATCCTTCGATAATACAATACCCCCAGAAAACGTCGGGTAAGTGGCTTGCGCCATTATTTTTGCTATACCACTACTGCCCGAAACTACAGCAATTGGTTGCGGATACACCATGTTGTGATTACCCCATAATGTTGCATCAGCAACTCCACTTGTATCTCCCAGTGTAACCTGGTTCGCATTACCACCAAATTGATTATTTGTTGAAGACCCTACAGCACGAACTGTTCCTGCCAACACTCTCAAACCACTTGTAAATGTATTTGCACCACTCAAATCCAACTGCGATGTGGCAGAGTTTTGAATTACACCCGTGACGTTTGTGCCAATCACTGCGGAAATTGTCGTGGTTCCTGTGCCGGTACCACTGTTAGTGATTGTTCCGGCGTGATTAAGGGAGGCGGTTGAAAAAGTGACATTATTTGGCGTTGTTTTATTAATTATAAGATTGCCAGTTCCAGAAATCCCACCACTTATAGTAACTCCATTGGCTCCTGTTAAAGATAAGTTATTCGCCAACGTGATTAAGCCACTATAAGTCACCGAATTAGCACCGTCGCCTGTGTAAATTTCTAAACTGCCACTACTTCCAGATGCAACCGTAATTGGATTTACAAAACTAGAATTAGTATTTGTTCTGAGTCGAGCACCAGCACTTCCACTACTATCACCCAAAGTGATCGTTCCCCCATTACCATAGGCCGCACTAGAAGATGCATATACGTCTCCAGCTTTTACTGTTACACCACTTGTGAATGTGTTCGTCCCGCTCAGCGTCAGTTGTGATGTAGCCGAGTTCTGGATAACGCCCGTGACATTCGTGCCGATTACTGCGGAGATTGTAGTAGCACCTGTTGTAGCTCCATTGTTAATAATAGTTCCCACATTGTTTATCGAGCCATTGGACAAAACAACGGTTGAAGCTGATCCTCCTCCACTTATAACTATGTTTCCAGTTCCAGAAATCCCACCAGTAATCGTAATTGATCCAGTTCCACCGGGGACTGAATTATGAATTGTGAGATTATTGCTGAGCGAGATAGCACCTGAAAACGTGATATATCCACCAGTTCGATCAAGGCTCAACACACCACTGCTTCCAGATGCTACTGTGATAGGATTGGCGAATGTTGTAGTAGAAGTTCCAGTTAACGTAGCATTCGCAGTACCACTCGAATCACCAATAGTGATTGTACCAGTTCCTGAACCTCCACCCGCAGATGTACTAGTAGTCAATGCGACTGTCCCAGCCTTGATTGTTAGCCCCGATGTAAATGTGTTTGCTCCGGACAAATTCAATTGCGAAGTAGTAGAGTTTTGAATTACGCCAGTGACGTTCGTACCGATCACGGCACTAATCGTTGTTGTTCCAGTGCCGGTGCCAGAGTTGGTGATTGTGCCAATGTGGTTTACAGTTCCTGTTTCTATCCTGATAAAGCCGGTACTATAAGACCTAAGAATTAAATTTCCTGTTCCCGTAACACCAGACTGGACTACAATACTATTACTTGTACTTTCTAAAGTTAAATCATTGGCTAACAAAATTCCCCCCGCTAACGTTGATCCCGCTGGAGATGTAATACTTAAAGCCCCACTACTTCCAGACCCAGCAATAATTTGATTCGGAACAGTTCCAGTAGAAGTCATATACATTTGTGCGGGCAATGGTCCACCTGTATCACCGATCGTAACCGGGCCAGACCCCCATTTATTATGATCGGCGAGTACAACTCCTGACTTTATGACAAGCCCGCCTGAAAATGTATTAATGTTACGAAGCCACAACGCCTTCCAATTAAAACTTCCGTCCACAGCTGAAATTTTCGTAACGCTATAACCGGACCCTCCATCGCTTATAATGCCATCTAAATACAAATTTGTTCCCGACACCATGCTCACCGTCACGTTCGCCCCGAGCACGATTGCCAGGCTAATCGTATTTGAACCCGTACCCGTTGCATGGGTGATTCCTCCTGCTCCGAGAGTGATGCGGTTACCGGCGAGCGTGTAGCCGGTGCCTTGAATTGTGATACTGTTGAATGAGGTGTCAGCTGGGAAATCGTTGCTATTACTTTTGTTGCCTGTTGGGGTGAGTGGGAAGACAAGGTCGTCTCCGGCAATTGGGAGTGCGTCCCAGTTGCCTGCAACATTCCACAAATTACTAACTGCTCCCGACCATGTCTTGGTGGCGGCTTGGGCTGATTGGGTTGGGAATAATAAAAGTGATAAAAACACAAACCCAAAAACACTGCAAAACAAAACTGCAGAAAGTGTCATCCCCGACTTGATCGGGGATCCAGGGTTCTTGCACTTTACTCTGGATTCCCGCTTTCGCGGGAATGACAATGTGACATATTTATTTTCTTTTTTTAACAAATTTGTTTCCATTTCAGAAAATATATTTCTAACTAATATTTATTCATTATATCACATTCAAAAATCAAAACAATTGCCTTGCCTGTGGATAAAATCAATCAATTATTTCTACAAAATCCCCTACTTTAAAATCAAATTTTTGAGAAAGTCCTGCATTAATTTCCAGCACATATTTAGCATTTACCTGTGGATTTATTTGTGGACAAAAAAATGTCTTGCAGGGCTCTGTAAATTCTGATATAAAAACAACTTCTTTATTTGCATTGATCCAAATAATATCAAGGGGAATATGGGTATTTTTCATCCAAAATGGATAATTTGCTTCTTTTTTAAAAACAAAAAACATTCCTTTGTTTTCTGACAAAGTTTCTCGAAACATCAATCCCCTACTTTGTTGTAAGCTATTTTCTGCCAGCTGTATTTCAAAACAACTACCCCCTATACAAACACTACTATTATTATAAATAATTTCTTTATTCTGATAGAAATTTTGCCAAGCTAAAAACAGTAATAAAATTATAATAAAAAAAACTAAAAATATAATCCAAACTTTTTTCATTTTTTCTTAGCTAGAATAATCTTTTTAGCTAAATCCATAGCTACAATTCTTGGGTTTGTTTTTGTAGCCAAAGATTCGGTCATTACATCTTTTGTAGCTTTAACAATTTTTTCTTCCACAAGTTTAAACATTTTTTTAGAATTATAGCCCTTATACTCTGCATAAGAAGAAATCACTCCCCCAGCATTAGCAACAAAATCTGGAACAAACATAATCCCTTTTTTAAATAATTCGTCCTCAACATTTTCTCGCATTGGAATATTTCCTGCTTCAACAATTAGTTTGGCTTTAATATCATTTTTATTTTTATCGTTTATAACATCTGTCACAGAAGCTGGAATCAAAATATCTACTGGTACCCTCCAAAATTCTTCTGCAGTGATAATTTTTACTTGCCCTAAGGAATTAGAAGGGTAATCAGAAATTGGTTTTCTATTCTTAATAATATCTTTCATCGCATTTACCTCAAAACCATTTTCTGCCAAAACTGCTCCATCTTTATCAGCTATGGCAATTACCTTGGCCCCCATTTCTGTCAAAAATGTATAAGCAAAAGTGCCCACATTACCAAATCCATGTATAGAGACCGTAGCCCCTTTAATATCAATCCCCAAAACTTCTGAAGCTACTTTCGTAGAACAAGCTACCCCAAAACCAGTACTTCCAAATTCATGAGGCAGGCCACATTTCTTTTGTTTTTTTCCATTTGTAACACACAATTTAGCCGGCTTACCAGTAGCAGAATTAAAAATTCCAGTAGCTTCTACAAACTGCGCCATTTCCAATTCTCCTGTATTTACATCGGGCCCTGCAATATATTTTTTAATTAGTAATGGTTTTATAGCTTTTGCAAAACCTTGCATTAATATTTTTTTTTGTTTTGCATCGCCTCCGGACCAAATAATTCCAGATTTGCCTCCACCAAAAGGAATACCAGCTATTGCATTTTTCCAAGTCATGGCGCGAGCCAACCTTCTTACCTCTTCTTCTGAAACATTATGAGTCATCCTTATGCCCCCCTTCCCTGGTCCAAGTATAGTGTTGTCTACAACCAAAAAACCATCTAACCCAATTTTTGCGTCATGAACTTTTACAATTAATTCTGGCCCCCACTCATCATCTTTTATTATTTCCATATATTTTCTGTTATAACATTATACGCTCATTTAAAAATAAAAATTTAACTTAAAACTTCTTTAACTCTTTTAACTAAATCTTCAATCTTCCAATCTGATTTAATTAAATAATCAAATGATCCACTTCTAATTGCATCTGCTATATTCTCTTCTCCACTTAAGTTTGTAAGCATTATAACTTTAATTTTCTTGCCAGATTCATCTTTTCTTAATTCTTTAAGCATTGTAAGCCCATCCATTTTTGGCATAATAATATCTAAAAGAATAAGATCTGGTCTTTCTTTTAATGCTGTAGTTAAACCATCTATACCATCCCTAGCAGAAAAAACTTCAAATTTTTCAATTGTAAACTTCTCAATTAAAACTTTCAAAAGCGACTCCTCGTCCTCAATAACTAAAATTTTCTTTGCCATAAATTTTTAATTTTTAATTATAATAATTCTTTAACTTTTTTTACAACATCTTCTATTTTCCAATCAGTTTTTATCAAATAATCAGAAATCCCTTGCCTTACCAAATCCTGAGTTTTTTCAATATAAGAAAGATTTGACAATACAATAACTGGGACTTCCTTACCCCATTCTTTTTTTCTCAGTTCTTTAAGCATTGTCATGCCATCCATTTTTGGCATAATTATATCAAGTAAAACCATATCTGGTTTTTCTTTTTTCTGAT
>CAINMG010000042.1 GCA_903850725.1 Candidatus Staskawiczbacteria bacterium | reverse complement strand
GAATTTAAATTTTCTCTTAAATTTTTTATGCTTTTTTCTAAAAGTTGTGTAGCTAATGTTTTATGATTTCGTAATGTTTTATGATTTTGCATAGTTTTTGTTAATCATACTATGCTAGACACACTTTTGTATAGGGTCCCGGCTGTGAAGCCGTTCCCTTTGGACTTCAGGGGTTGTCTCGTCCGCAAGGAAGCGGGTGGCGAAGTGACGATCACTCTCGGGTCTCGTCTTGTGGAGTACTTCCGCGGGACTCCGGCCGAAATCGCTGGCCTCTTGGAGGAGATGGCGCTTAAGGCACGACTTGAGGACCACCGGCCGACAATCAGACCCTTTATTGGGCAGGACGTTGGCGAGTGGGAGCGGTCCGGCGACGGACCGTGCGAGGAGTATAAAAAGCTCCTGCGCCAACGCGCCGCACTGATTGCGGCGATGTGAGTGCAAAGTCTTTGTAAGGCTTCCCAAATTTGAGCCTTAGTTAATCAAAAAGGGTTGAGGAGATGGCCGTACCTTCTCACAAAAACCAAGAGGCCTAAGTTCTTTCTTTCATTATTCGTTTTCATTTTTTTATAAAAGGGGCGACGGCAATTTGCTTAGCCCCTTCAATTTTTTTCAAAACCGGAATGTCGGTTGTTTTTTTACAAAAATATGTAAAATACCTTGTCACTACGATCGTATCGACAAGGTAATTGATATAATATTCTGGCTTACTTTTTTGTGCGTACGCATTATTTGCAAGCCAATTTTTTTATTTAAAAATATTCTACGAAAACGTAGAATAGCTATTCTACTTTAAAGTGGAATAGCGTTTGTATGTTGTGGACATGCAGACGAAAAATAAGCAAACAAAAATCTTTTCTCAAAAGCGCGTAGGTGCGACTTTTTTGAGAAAAAAACAACACAGCGTTTTTTCTACGACCGTGGGAAATATGCTGTGTTGTTTTAATATCTAAGTTTTTCTTGCAATGCCCAAAAAGCAGGCTTGGGTTTTAAGTCTTTGTCCCACAACAAGCTATTTCCATAAACCAAAGGATACCTATCTGATTTTGTAGTAGATCCATATAAATCTGTAATTCCCCAAGTTGTATATGAGGTGCAATTGCTTGCTTGAAGACATACATTTAAAACAGTTGTATATTGGTTGGTCTGTTCTGATGCTTCGTCTCCAATTACATCAATTTCTGATATGCGCGCTAAAAGCCCAAGTTTATTTAAAGCTTCCATATGCTTTTTTAGTTGTTCTTTATTTATATAATCACCGTCACCATATATATGAGCTTGAAATCCTACGCCATCTATAGGTACTTTTCTTTCCTTAAGTCTTTTAACTAAAGCTAGCAGGGCATCCCAGCGTTGGCCGTCATTTTCTAAACCATAATCATTTAAGTAAAGCTTGGCAGATGGGTCAGCTTTGCGAGCTGTAATAAATGCAAGATCGATATATTTTTCACCAAGAGCTTCAAACCAAATATTTGGTTTTAGCCCTGTGCCTTTATTTTTGTAAAGAGCATTTTTGTTTGATAAAAATTCATTTATTACATCCCACTCGGCAACTTTATCTTTATAACGGCCAACTACATTTTCTATGTGAGAAATCATAATTTCTTGCCTTTGCTCTACAGGGCTATTTGTCATCCAATCGGGTGTGCTTTTGTCATATAGCAAAACATGGCCATGTACAATCATGTTATTTTTAAAAGCAATGTCTACAAGTAAATCTGCTTTCGCAAAATCATAGACATCTGGCATGGGGTGGATGAATTGTGGCTTCATGCTATTTTCTGGAGCCATTATGCTAAATTGACTTAAAGCAATTTCTCTATATTCAGGATTAATTATTAAGGGTTCTAGGGCTATGGTTGAGCCGATTTTTATTTTTAGATAATTGCTTTTTGCTATATTGCGTAAACTATTTGTATTGTTTTGGTTGGCAGTCAATGATGGGGCATCAATAATTTTAACAGCTCCTTGATTAATTGCTTTTGCATTCAAAGAAGCAATCGTCCATCCATTGCTATCTTTTGCGCTATCTGTCCCAAACCAAATAGTGCCATTATCAAAAATATTATGATCTGGTATATTACCAATTTTGTATCCATCTACTAAAATATTAATTTTATTTTCTATATGTTCTATAGAAATTATTATCTCAGATGGGAGGCGAATCTTAAAAACTCTCATATCTATTGAGCTTGAAGAACTGCCGTCCCAAATACGGACAATTAAATTATTGGTTATCAAATCAGCTGTGATATCAATACTTGGGCTTTCGCTCCTCCATTGATCGTAAATAATTGGTGGGCTTGCGTATAATCTAAATGAAGCTTGTTTGTCTATTTCTGATAATGTGGCTGTAATTTTAAAATCACCTTTTACTAAAATATGTTTGCCACTTAAATTTACTGGTGGATTTTCTTGACCCATTGAACTGTCTTGATGCACTATGACGCGCCCTAATGGCTTAAAATGTACACCATTATTCATTACAGTAGCTCCAGGAAAATTTATCCAGCCATCATCTTTTAAAAGATCAATACCTTTGTGCTGGTCATTAATAAATCCATAAATCCCAGCAACAACAAGCACAATTATAATTATAAATGCAGGCTTTAAAGTCTTGATTAATTTTTGTGCTTTTTTATCCATGTGTTTAGATTAATTTAAGATTTGTTTGGCTATGCTTTCAAATTTTGAAGTTAACTTTTTTACATATTTTTTAAATATGTCATCCATTTGTGGCTTTTGTTCATTTATTATATCTTCTGTAAATTTAAAAACATCTATAAGTTCTGGTTCAATCACAAAGGTCCCCAATTCAAGACTAGAAACATCCAGTAAGGCATTTACCAGCTCAACCATGCGCTTGTTACTAAAATATACTGCATTTAAATACTTCTTTTGTTTTTTATTTAATCCTCCCATATCTTCAGTCAAAAGCATTTCTGCATACCAACTAACAGTAGAAAGCGGAGTTCTAAGTTGATGCGAGGCTAATGAGACAAATTCTGTCTTGGCCTTATCAATTTCTCGCTCATAAGTAACATCTCTAAAAACTTTAATTGTTCCGATAACTTTGTCATTAAGAATTACAGGTGTTGCTATGATTGATACAGGAAATATTTTTTTATCTTTGTATAAATTAAAATATATAGGCACTCCAGTAATTGGAGTTGCTTTATTTAATAAAGCCATCTTTGTAGGATGATTTTCCAATAAAATAGGTATTCCTTTATCATCTACCAAAACAACAACTTCAGAAAAAATCTTTCCTACAACCTCCATGTTTTTCTTATTAAGAATTTTTTCAGCTGTTTTATTTATAAAAATAACATTTCCCTTTTCATCAGTAGCCATGAGTCCGTCACCAATTGAAAGTAATATTGCCTCTTCTTTAGCTCTGGCCATCTCAAGGCTTTTAGTGCGGTCAAAGACTTTTTTTTCAAGAGTCTCATAAGCATTTTTAAGTTCTTGGGCTGTTATCACTAATTTACGCCTTACATCTTCTTTCTCTTCAGCGGTTACAGCAAGTTTACGCCTTACATCTTCTTTCTCTTCAGCAGTTGTAGCAAGTTTTGCAGCTGTCACCACTAATTTGCGTCTGACGGTTTCTTTTTCTTCTGCAGTTACAGCAAGTTTGGTTGCTGTAGTAGCAAGTTTGGCTGCAGTTACAGCAAGTTTACGCCTTACATCTTCTTTTTCTTTGGCAGTAATAGCAAGTTTTACTGCTGTCGCAGCAAGCTTTTTAGCAGTAATAGCTAATTTACGCCTAACATATTCTTTTTCTTTAGCCAAAATCTTAAGACGAAGAATTACATCGTCTGGTGTTAAGTCGGGAGTAGTTTTGGTTGTAATTGTATTTTCTTCAATCATAAAATATTTAGTTATTTTAATAATTCTTCAATTTTTTTTACAATATCATAAAGCTTCCAATCTGACTTGATTAGGCATTGTGTCAGTTCATTTTTTTCTGTATCAATTAGAAATTGCTCATTGGTTTTGTTTAGGTTTGTTAGAATAATAATTTGAACTGTTTTTCCCCAAGCATCTTCTCTGATTTTCTTTAGTACGGTAGTTCCATCCATCTCTGGCATAATAATATCAAGCAAAATAAGATCGGGGTGTTTTGTTAGAGCTATTTTTAAACCATCTTTGCCATTTTTTGCCTGAAGCATTATAAAATTTTTGGAATGCAAAATATCTACGACAGCTTCTCGTAGATATTTTTCATCTTCTATAATAAGTATTGTTTTTTGTGTTTTCACTATATTTAATATTT
Organism: Candidatus Staskawiczbacteria bacterium; assembly: GCA_903850725.1. Taxonomy (GTDB): domain Bacteria; phylum Patescibacteriota; class Minisyncoccia; order Minisyncoccales; family Staskawiczbacteraceae; genus XYB1-FULL-32-11. The sequence continues at coordinate 2,162 of CAINMG010000042.1, read as the reverse complement.
AATCATAATGTGCCTATTCTAGCTAGCCGTTGGAAGTCTAAATATATTACAGTAATTTTTTTGCTTCAATATATTTTCTAAGTATTTCTTCAAGTTGCATAGTGTTAAGCCGTTTCAATTTGCAATTTATTACACCAAGGTATACAGTTAATTTATGAATAAACAAATTAAAGTTATTATATTAATTGTTATTTTGACTGCTGTTGTGGTAGTGGGAGCTGTAGGTATTTATTTTTATACAGAAAAAATAAAAACAGATTTGCCAGCTAAAGATAATTATCAAACTGAAGAGCAAATAAAAAAAGCAAATTTGATTATTGTAGATAATCCGCGCCCAAATCAATCAATAAAAAGCCCCTTGTATATAAGTGGGAAGGCAAGGGGGTTTTGGTTTTTTGAAGCAAGTTTTCCTGTAATGCTTGTAAATTGGGATGGGCTTATAATTGCAGAAGGCATTGCTACTGCCACAGAAGATTGGATGACTGAAGAATTTGTGCCATTTACAGCAAACTTAAATTTTACAATAGACCCAAGCACCTATAGCAATAGAGGCGCTTTGATATTAAAAAAGGACAATCCCTCTGGTTTGCCCGAGCATGATGATGCTTTAGAAATGCCAATATTTTTTGCTGATGTGCTAAATAAAAATTAAAATATTTGCAAGATATTTTATTTAGTGATAAATTATAAATAGAACAAACAAAAAACGAGGCACTCAAAAAAGGAGCATGCGATGAAAATTTTCCTAGCGGTAGAAATCGAATCGGCGAGAATTGTTTTGGAAAGTTTAGAATCTTTGGGCGTTGTCTTTGTAGATAAGCCCAAATATTCTGACATTGCAGTTATTGATTCGAATGCAATAGCTTTTGCGATGGATGCTATCTCAAGAGTAGGCAACCAGTGCCTTTTTGTAATTGGGCACGATGGTCGCGTTCCAAATATTTTTTATTTGCAAAATGAGGAATATCATTGGCACGACAGACTTTATATCCTACCATTTTCTGGCAGGAGAGACGGCATTTGCGTCGCGGATTTTCTGCTACAGAAACTTGCGGAGTGAAGGAGTCTTTCGAGGCTCGATTTGTCCGGTGTAGCGTGCCGGACTTTTTTTATTGCTAAAAAGACAAATAAGTTATAATGTTAAAATAATGAAATAAAATAAGCATTTTGTTGTATTAAATATATGCAGGATTTTGGCAAAAATGATCAAGAATTAGCTGTATTAGTCCAATCTGGAAAGGTTGATTTTTTTGATATACTTTTTTTGCGCTATGAAGCTAAAATAAAAAGATATGCTAGAAAATTCATTTATGATGAAGATGAAATCAATGATGCAGTTTCGCAAATATTTACTAAAGCATTTATAAATATAAAAAGTTTTGATGCTCAAAGAAAATTTTCTTCTTGGTTGTATAGAATAGCGCACAATGAACTTGTTAATTTGTTAAAGAAGAAAAGACATAGTTTTTTGCCATTGTTTGACCTTGATGTATTTTTGCCTCGTAGTTATTTAAACAACAAAATAGAAGATAATATTGATGCTAAAATTGCAAAAGAAGAAGTTGAAAAAACTTTAGAAAAGATTGAAGAAAAATATAGAGAACCGCTTTATTTAAACTATATAGAAGAATTGCCTTACAAAGATATTTCAGAAATTATGAAAATTCCAATTTCTACTGTAGGCGTAAGAATTGCTAGAGCTAAAAAATTAATGAGGAATATTTTAAATTCACAATATTATGGAAAACTCAAATAACATAAAAGAAGATATTTTGCAAAAAATAAAATCTGGTAAGATAAAAATGAAACCAAGATTATTTTTTGTAATTAAAGCAGGGTTTTGTATCTTGTTGTTTTTAGCTTTGTTAATTCTAGCTGTTTATTTAGTAAGTTTTATTGTGTTTATGATGCGCGCCAGTGGTCTTTGGTTTTTACCAGGATTTGGATTTGAGGGGTTTAGAATATTGTTTGGCTCTTTGCCTTGGATATTAATTGTTGTGTCTTTAGCTTTAATTTTGTTTTCTGAATTCTTTGCTGAACATTTTGCATTTGTATACAAAAAACCAATGATTTATTCGATATCAGCTATATTATTAATTGTGCTAATTTCTGGCATAGCAACTGCTTTTACTCCAATGCACGCAGGTATATTCCAAAAAGTT
>CAINMG010000041.1 GCA_903850725.1 Candidatus Staskawiczbacteria bacterium | reverse complement strand
ATTGCTTCTACCACTTTCTCAGGATTTACCACAAGCTCAACATTTATCAAAGGCACTGGCACAATCATTGGTGGAACTGCCGAAGATACAGGCGGATCAGGAGTAGATACCACAACTTGCGAATACACAATAGACAATGGAAGTAATTGGCTGGCAGGAGCTTGGAGTACAAATCACTGTCAAAAAACCAGCATCACAATTAGTAACGAAGTGAGCTACACATTTAACACCAGAGTTAAAGATCTTGTAGTAAATCAAGGAACAGGAACAGCTACAAGCACTTACACCGGCGACACTCAAGCTCCAACAACCACCGACAACTCAAATACCACCTGGCACAACGCCAACCAAACAATCACGCTCACGCTAAGTGATGGCACGGGCTCTGGCGTAGAACACACATATTATTGTGTTTACAACTCTGGCGATACAGCTTGCACGCCAAGTACTGAAGGCACAACCGTGATTGTCTCATGCGCAGTGGGTAATAATTGCCATCAATATATCAGATATTATTCTACAGATAATTTAGATAACACTGAAGCAATCAAAACCTCAAGCTTAATCAGAATAGACAAGATAAACCCAATCGTCAGTGCAGGTGACAATTACAGTACAGGTTCTACCACCGGCCAAAGCACACAGTTTACTCAAACAGGCACAGTCACAGATCCAGACATAGGAGCAGAATCAGGTTCTGGGATTGCAACTTACCTCTGGCAAAAAGTCTCAGGTCCGGGAGGCGTCACTTTTGGCTCAGCCACCCAAGTCAGCACCACCATCTGGAGCCCAACTGACGGCACTTATGTAATAAGTCTGACAGCCACAGACATAGCTGGTAACACAAGCACCGATGACTTTACTTTACTTTGGAGCACCACTCTACCAAGTACAAGCACCATAGACACCACAAGAATAGGAGGCAACAACGCGCAAGTGCCAAACAGAGCTCTGGATTCCCGCTTTCGCGGGAATGACATAAAGCAATTGAGCAGACAAGAACTGATAATTCAAATCAAAGCCAAAATACAAAAACTAATACAACAGTTAATGTTAATGCTTCAAGAAGAAGCAAGAAAGAGATAAATAAATATGAGAAGTTTAAAGAATTTTAATGTGTTTAATAAAAAAGTCTTGGTAAGATGTGATTTTGATGTGCCCATAGATGAAAAGGGAAATATTTTAGATGATTTTAAAATTAGACAATCTTTACCTACAATTCAATATTTGATTGCCAGAAAAGCAATTGTAACTTTGATAGGGCATTTAGGAAATCCGGAAGGTAAGATTGAGTCAAAACTAAAGTTAGATAAAATTGCCAAAAAACTGAGAGAATATCTTGAATTCCCAATCGCCAAAGCTGATGATTGTATTGGAGAGGAAGTAGAGAAATATATAAATACAATGGATGAAAATAGTATTTTCCTATTGGAAAATACCAAATTTCATAGCGAAGAAATTGATGGAGACGTAAGTTTTGCAGAAAAGTTTTCTTTTTTATTTGAAGTTTTTATTAATAATGATTTTGCTGATTGTCATAAATTTTATGCTACTATTGCTGGTATTCCTCAATATTTAACATCTGTATCAGGAATTTTATTGCAAGATGAAGTAGATAATTTAAATAAAATTTTAAAAAATTTAGAAAAACCTTTAGTAGTTATAATCGGAGGGCATGCAAGCGATTTGAAGCTAAAGTTTATTGATGAAATGTGCAAAATAGCAGATTGGGTAATGGTTAATGGATTGTTAAAGCAGGAATTGGCAAGAAAAGAAATGCTATTTAAAAATCAAGATAAAATAATTTATCCTGTTGGACTTGATGATAGTTTTGATATTGATGATAGGGGTTTAGAGATTTTAAAAGAAAAAATATCAACTGCCAAAACAATTTTGTGGCATGGGTCATTGGGGAAAATTGAAGACAAGAATTATTCTAAGGGAACATTGGCTGTTGCCAAAGCAATTTCAGAAAAAGGAGTTTTTTCAGTTGTTGGTGGGCAACAGTTGATCAAATTTTTGTCGCATCACGGTTTGATTTTAAATTTTTCCTTTACTTCTTCTGGGGGCGAAGCAACGTTACTATATTTATGCAATGAAAAACTGCCAGGGTTAGTAGCATTAGAATAATTAATGTATAATAAATAAATGGAAGAGATTAAAAAAAAGTATTTATCTTTGTTAACAGAAATAATTTCCAAAGAATCAGTTGTTCTGGGGCCAGATATTGCAATTGCAAAAGCGCAAAGTATTGGTGCTTTGGTTTTGGATAAATCAGGGAATGTAATAAATATCAAAGGAGACGCAGACCAAATTCTTCATAAATTAATTGATGAGTATGTTAATTTAGCAGGCAGTCTTGCAAAAGATGTAATAGATCCAATTTTTGCAAAATATCCTTTAATTAAAATATGACATTAGATTTTTTGATTTTATTTTTACTTTTTATAATTATAATTTTTATTATATTATTTTTT
>CAINMG010000040.1 GCA_903850725.1 Candidatus Staskawiczbacteria bacterium | reverse complement strand
TGTGGATAAAAAGTTATTCACAGGGCTTGCAAAAAAAGTTATAAAAGGCGAAAATAAACAAATAGATTTGTCTGTGGCTTTTATTTCATCAGCAGAAATAAAAAAGGCCAATAAAAAATATCGCAATAAAAATAAACCAACTGATGTATTGGCCTTTGAACCAAATGCAAAAATTTCTAATTTGGCTGAAGTTATTATCTGTCCGGAAGTGGTAAGGGAAAATGCCAAAAAGTTTGGCGTTACTTTCAAGCAAGAATTGTTAAAAGTATTTATCCATGGGGTTTTACATGTTTGTGGATATGATCATGAAAAGTCTATGAGAGATTCGGAGATAATGGAGGAAAAAGAAAAATATTATATTTCTAAAATTTAAAAGTAAAATTTAAAAATTATGGCAAAAGGTCACATCATTGCCGGGCTGGATATCGGCACAAATACAATCAAACTTTTGGTAATACAAAAAAGAAATAAAGAGTGGGAGGTTTTGTCGTATCAAGAAATGCCGTCTTTTGGATTGAGAAAAGGAGCTGTTGTAAATATCGAAGAGGTTTCAAAAAATATACAAATCCTACTTTCTGAAGTTGAAAGAAATTCTTCTAAGAAAATTACATCTGTTTTTGTAAACATCGGAGGAAATCATTTGTATATTACTCCATCTGATGGAATTATTTCTGTATCTCGAGCTAATCAAATAATATCGCAAGAAGACATTGATAGGGTTTTGCAAGCTACGCGAGCAATCAATATCCCACAAAACGAGGAAGTTTTAGATGTTTTTTCAAGAGAATTTATAATTGATGATCAAAAAGGTATCAAACAGCCTTTGGGGCTTAGAGGCATAAGGCTTGAAGCTAAGGTTTTACTTTTGTGTGTTTTTTCTCCATATTTTATTAATTTAACTCAAGCTGTTTTAAATTCTAAGCTTCATATTGATGATATTGTCCCGTCGCCCTTGGCAGCTTCGGAAGCTGTTTTGACTCCGCAACAAAAAGAATTGGGAGTTGCTTTAATTGATATTGGAGCTTCTACCACAAGTTTGGCAGTTTTTGAAGAAGGCAATTTACTGCATTTAGCTGTTTTCCCAATTGGCTCAGCTAATATTACAAATGATATTGCCATTGGATTAAAAACTGAAATAACTGTAGCTGAATCAATAAAGAAACAATACGGATCTTGTATGCTAGTTAAAACAGATAAAGAAAAGAAAGATGACAAAACTAATGTTGAAAAGAAAAAAATAGAAGTTACAGAAAATTCATGCATTGTAAGTTTTACTAAAAAAGACTTAGTAAATATTATTGAGCCAAGAGTTTCGGAAATTTTGGATTTAATTTCTAAAGAGCTTAAAAAAATTGGTAGGCAAGAGCTTTTGCCTTGTGGAATTGTTATAACTGGTGGGGGAGCAAAAATTTCTAAAATAAAAGAATTAGCAAAAGAGCAATTAAAATTACCAGTTCAAATTGGAAAAGTAAAAAACATTTTAGGACTAGATGAGGATCCTGCTTTAGCAACTGTAGCGGGATTAGTTTTGAGTTCTATAGATATGGAGGATGGCGAGAAAGAGGGAATGATGGGAGGGGTAAAAATGATTTTAAATAAACTCAAGAAAATACTTAAAGCCTTTGTCCCATAGCTTTTTATTTATTTTTCCAATTTAATTAATTTTAATCATGAATTAATTATGAATTTATTTATTTAAATTTATACGACAATATTTAGCGGTCGCTTCCTATTGTCGTATTAGATAAATAAAATTAAATATGAAAAGAGGTGGTAATCAAATTTTTAGAAAATTTTCTGGAATATCAGAGTTTATTTTGATTGCATTATTGCTGACAGGAGCAATCGCTATTGCAGCGACTTCTCCATATTTTTTAGTTAATCTTTTCAAGAGCAAACTTTTTAAGGATTTTAAAAAGTACCCACCCAAGAAAGTTTATGATACTTTTTATAGGCTTAGAGAAAGAGGGTTTATAGATTTTTATTATAAAGGAAATCAAATATTTTTTACTCTCACCGAGAAAGGAAAAAAGAAGGCAGGTTGGTTAAATATTGATAATTTAAAAATAAATAAAGCTAAAAAATGGGACGGAAAATGGAGAATATTATCTTTTGATATAATTGAGTTAAAAAGGAATTACAGAGAGGCATTAAGGGGTAAATTGATTAGTTTGGGTTTTAAATTGTTTCAAAAAAGTGCCTGGATAATTCCTTATGAGTGCAGTAAAGAGATAAAAATTATTAAAGATTTTTTTGGATTAAATGACAAAGAAATAAAATTAATTACAGCCATAGATATTGGTGAAGACAAGGATTTGCGTGAGCGCTTTGATCTGTAAGGTATGACATAATCTAGCGGTCGCTTCCTTATGTCATAGTATGATTAAGTGGTATGGCATGGTCATTGTATGAATATTTTATTTTTAAATTTTTTTGTTTCGTGTTTTTTATTTATAATCTTTTGCAAAAGAAAACCCACTCGGAAACCGGTGGGCGGGGTTTAGTGCCTTGAGGTCTTATCGGCCTCTTGGCCTGGGCAAGGGTTGACATGGTAGTGGGGGCAGGCCGATAGCGCGGCGATCTGTGTGCTGTCCACACTTCAGACAAATAAAGTACTTGGGTTGGCCATTCACATGGCCATACCCCGACAATTCTCCCGTTTTGCAGTGGGGGCACTTCGCCACCACTTTTTCTCGTGGCGGGGATGCGGTATTCATTTTTTTTCCTCTCTGGATGTGGGTTGGCCATTCACGAAAATATATTATGATGATATAATATTTATATTACTATGTCAAGATTGAAGTACCTTGCAAGTTAGATTAGAATAGAGAAGAAAATAATTAGCTTTAAAAAATATATGCAACCTGTAATAAAAGTAATTGGAGTTGGGGGGTCGGGGTCAAATACAATTTCCAGAATGGAAAAATTTAACATTAAAGGCGTTGAGCTTATTGCTATAAATACAGATGCTCAGGCTTTGCATTTTTGTATGGCTGATAAAAAGATTTTAATTGGTAAAAATATTACCAAAGGATTGGGGACTGGTATGGATGCAACTTTGGGGCAAAAAGCAGCAGAGGAAAATAAAGAAGAAATTGCAGAGGTTTTAAAAGGATCAGATATGGTTTTTATTACTTGTGGTCTTGGCGGTGGAACTGGAAGCGGGGCTTCGATTGTAGTTTCTGAGGTAGCCCGAAGTCTTGGTATTTTAAATATCGCAGTTATGACAACTCCTTTTTCTTTTGAGGGAGCTCAAAGGAAAAAAATTGCAGAATCAGCTTTAGATAATTTAAAAATAAAAGTAGATTCATCTTTGATAATTTCTAATGACAAATTACTAAAAGTGATTGATGAAAAAACAACTGTGACTTCAGCATTTTTGATGTGTGATGAAATATTAATGCAAGCAGTTATCGGAATTACAGATTTGGTTTTGTCGCCCGGAATAATTAGTATTGATTTTGCTTCTGTAAAATCAATTATGCAAAATTCTGGTAAAGCAATTTTTGGGCAGGGTATTGCCAAGGGGGAAAATAGGGCAATAGAGTCTGCACAGAAAGCAATAACCTCTCCACTTTTAGATGGCTCAATAAACGGAGCCAAAGGAGTTTTATTTTGTGCTTTTGGAAATGATATAAGCTTAAATGAAATTCAAGAATCTGCAAAAGTGATTACTAAAACCGCAGATGCAAAAGCCAAAATAATTTTTGGGGCTGTAAAAGATGACAAGCTCGCCAAAGGTGAAATGAAAATCACAGTCATTGCCACCAACTTTTAAAAATAGTATAATTAAAGCGTAATTATTATTGTTATTCTCGCAGAAGCGGGAAGGCGAAAAGG
>CAINMG010000039.1 GCA_903850725.1 Candidatus Staskawiczbacteria bacterium | reverse complement strand
GTAGCTAGAACAAAATCTGTTAAACTTCGATATCCACCTAGCACCGCAGCTCGTTCAAAAAACTGCTTTTGCTCCTTTGAAAGCCTGGTATCAAATCTCGCCTTATTCTGCTTTGTTGTTTCCATCATCATTCAATTTTTTGCAAACGTACGTATTATTTCCGTACTATACAAAAAGAAGTACGTTAATTAGACGTACAGGCCTTGATATTCATGGATTGTGTACAACGTTTATAATAGGAGGGCGTGAGGAAGTAATCCTCTGCTGTCGCCATTTTGAGCAATTACATAACAGGCGTAACGAGTTAAAGCCATATCATTTACAGGTCTTTCAGTACTTGAACCAATCTCGACCATTTTCCTGATGTCAGGAAAATGGTTTTCAATTAATTCTCCTGCATTCAAACAGGCATCTTTAGCTTTTTGGATTACTTTCTCAAAGTTCTCCCATTTGCTATATCCTAATAAATTTTGTAATTCTCGTGCACTCCAACATTCAACACCCACTAAATCATAGGCAGCATCTTCAAATTGGGAGAATAAATTTTTAATCTCGTCAGACTTCATTTAGTTTTGTTTTAAAGTCTAAATTTATCAATATCTAGTCGGATGTCATATAGGAATCATCAATATCTCCATGATTTTGCTTTTTATTGTCCACTGTGTCGGTTTTCTTACACTTGGCGGTAACAGACAGCTATAAATTTCTGGCGGGCATTATTCGCACCTGCTTTTCATGATATAAATCCATTTTATATTCATTTTCTTTTTCATAAAGCACTGACCGCCCGCTTGAATTTATAGCATGTTACCGCTATGTGCTTTTTCATTCATTATCATTTCTTTAAGTCCATTCTCACTTTCAGACATTAATAAGCTAAAGTTATCAAAACTATCAACTTTCTGTGGAATTGGAATTGACCATGTTTTAACCAATCCACCAAAACCATTTAATTTTCCTATATGTTTACATTCTAATTTGTCTTTATGCTTAGTAGGATACAAGAATCCTCCTAGATCTGCTTGCATCACGTACATATATGAAATAATCTGGTTTATATCATTTCTATCAATACTATCAGATTGGTTTTTATATTTCGCATCAATTATAAAATTATCTTTCAAAAAATCAGGGTAGCGTTTATAGCTTTTAGGCTCTGCAAATAAATAGATTGCACCTTTTGATACTTTGTTCATTGGGTGAATAAAATTACATTCTTTTAAAATCGTGTTTAAGTATTCCTCCCATAGCCAAGCACCATCGAAAAGCAAACCGTAAATCTTGTCATCTTTTTCTCCAAACTTCAAACCTTCAAAGCGTAATATTTGCAAGCAGATTTTTTGCAAGTCTTTATATTCTGAAAAATATGGATGTACCAAAGGACGTAGATTCATATTAATAACAGACCTACGGGAATTATAATCGTAGGTTGGAGTTGCTTGAATTATTTGAAGCACACAGTTTTGAATGTCATTATTGCTTGTTAATACACCGTTTGCAAATCTGTGCTTTTTAATAAACTCAATTGTATGTCTTACTAACTGAGTAATTTTATTATCGCAACTATGTTCTCTAACGCGATAAGCAATTTTTCCGTTAAATGGAATATTGTTTTGGATATGTGAATTTATATCGATATTGCCTCTAACATTTGCATCATTATGTGATTTCTTTTGATACTCTTTAAACAATCCTTGACCTAATGCTTTTTTTAAGAAAAACGGAAAAAGATAAATTAGAAAGTCAAAGATGTTTTCCTTATTTGAGCGATGTTTTAACTCAAATAGATTAAAGGAAAACACCTTTTGAAGTAAATAATGTAAAAAGTAATCATGCTCTTCTTTTGCAAAACGGGACTGAATAGTTAGTTCACTTTCATTAATACCAACAAAACCCATTACATTCCCAGTTGTCAACTTTTGACCATGTAAAGAAAAAATAATTTCATCATAAATATAATCCTCACAGCTACTAAAACTTTGAGGGTAAACAAGCAAGTTGGAATTATTGCCAATAGTAATATCCTTAATTTTAGTATTGGAAATTTCCTGAAAGTTCTCCAAGTCTTGTTGAGTCACCTGACAATTTCCGCAATTATTATCAGTCGTTTTCAACATTGATTAAATTGTTGTAGGCGTTTTTCAATTTACTCATTAACTTTTCTGAATCTGGCAATCCTCTTAAATATTCGAATACAACACCTTCTAAATGATTGTTCCATAAGCTTTCAAAAGGGTTAATTTCATTCTGATAATTTTCAAGTTTTAAAAAATATGCCGGACCAATATGATAAGCAGAACTTAAACTCGGAATACCTTCAATAGCTTTGTTTAAAGAGTTCATTCGTATTAAAGCATCATCTTTCCAATTTTCAATTCGTTCATTCCACATCGAAATTCTATCTTCTGCTTTTACTTCTTTCCATGCAAAACGTCTTCGCATTGCAAAATCCATACTTTCAACACTTCGGTCTATATCATTCATTGTTCCGATTATGTATACATTTTCGGGAACAAAAAAGCCATCAGCAAAAACATCATCGGCATCTTGTAAGTTTTCATATTGTGTTTTTACTCTTCCCTTTTCTCCACGATAACCCGGGTCGATTGAAAAAAACAATTCGCCAAATACTTTTGAAATTTCAGCACGATTAATCTCATCAATTATAAAAACATATTTATTGTTTTCTGTTTCGCTTGATATTGTTCCTTCTTGATAATCTTTTAGGTTTTGATTTTGCTTCATATATTCAACAACATCTTCCATGTCTTTTTGAAAAGCACCAGACGGTCTTGCTTTTATATTTTGGTATGCATTATAAACATTTTGTTTTGTAATTGTAAAATTATATTGAGATGGTGTGTTAATCGAAGAGTATTTAAGAGAATTTTTTGTTGACAAACCGTATTCCCATGAGCCAATCTTTGTCAGAGTACCATTTGCCAAATTGTCTTTAACCATACTAAGTAATTTTTCCCATGCTTCATCAAAGTTATCTACTTTGTTTGAAATCTTAGCTTTTAATGCTTTCTTACAGAATTTTTTAAAAATCCCGTCTTTCCTTTTAAACCCAATATTTTCTTCGCCTTCTACAGAACATGGTCTTAATCCTTCAACAAAATCCGTATAGTCATAAGAAGGATGAAACTGAACAAATTCATACTGCCCACTTTTTTTGAGTTCCTCGTCAGTTTCAACACCGATAATTTGTTTTGCAACTTCTTTTGCTAGAAACGTTTTACCTGTTCCGGGGGCACCTGATAAAATTAGATTTTTATTAACCAAAAGAATCTCTTTTATTTTCATTTCAGTATCTCCAAACTTTTTTGTTTTCAATTTCTCCATAAGTTCCAATGCTTTATTTTCTTTAAGGCTTTTTAGAATCCCAAATTCATTTTCTCCCTTATTGTAATAGTCTTGATTCTTAGCATAAATTCCATGCTCATCATAAAATCTCCATTTTTCCACATCGATTCTTTGACCCCAACCATCTTCACCATCTGATAAATCCTCATAAAAAACTTCACTATCACTAAAATGAATGCAACCATCAAAATCAGCTGACGAGTAATTGTCATGTGATTTTTTTCTAATGATTTCTTTAATTGACAATGTTTTATCTGGATTTTTTCTTGGACGTACAACCATTCCATAAGCATGAACATTACTATCTCCTCTTAAAAATATAATATCCCCTTCCTGTACTTCTTTAATTTTATTCCAATTCAGAGTAACCATCCTCGTTTCTTGTATACCGTACTCATATTGCATTATTGCAGAATTAAGCTCAATGGCCCTTTTTACAAAACCAATAGCATCTGCGCCACCTTCTGTTCCTGGTTTGTGTTTAAATGTCCAATATTTTTTTTCTTTTAACATATGTATTTCTTTGTATCGCTCTTAGCATTAGCGGTAACGGGTTGCGGTATGTTTTTGTTGCCGATTTCGGAGCACTTCACTGTCAAGCCACGATGAAGTTTGAAGCGGGCCACAGCCGTTGATTTCAGCACTATCTTGGCAATAAAATATTCCGCAAGTTACCTGCTGCTTTTTGGTCATAGCTTTATCCCAATGCCAATTCGTCCACTAAAAACTTTAGGAAATAGACTGAAGTTGTATGTGTTAGTTGTTCTCTCTAGTAATGAAAGAGCAGGGTTGTCTTCTTTGCCAGCGTAATAGAAAGTATCAAAAAAGCAAAGTGGAATATTTACGTCAAGAAATAGTTTTGAAGTCAAAAAATAGTATATACGAGGAGTAACAAATGCTCTCATCCCTATATTAATATCGGACGTATGGAATGAACTTGGAGCTTTTGGCGAATTGTTGTTTTGTCTATAATATGGATTAATTCCAAAACCTATAGAGGGAACAAGTTTACTGTCTTTTGATTTGTTAAAGTTTAAAATGTATTCGTATTGTAGGGAGATTGCTGTTATTGTAAGGTCGCCTCCACTAATTATTTGTGCGCTATTTGTAGTTATACTATCAGTTGTTTTTCCGATTTTACCCAACATAAAACTTGTCAATTCTATTTCGTGAAAATTATACTTTTTTGATCGCCATTGAAAAGCAATAGTTGGGTGAAGAATTTGCATTGTTGTATTCGTGTATTGATAAAGTGGGGAAGATGCGGTTAATCTTCTTGATATTGTTTGTTCATCAAATGAAGTCAAGTTGTAAATTTTTAAAGCACTTTTGTAGTCAAGGTTGGTATTTTGTGTCCACCCAATTTTTACTACTATTGTCAACAAAATTAAAATCAGTAGTTTCTTTTTCATAATTCTATTTTTTTTTGAAATAACGGCATATCATCTTTTTTATTGTCTAAAGTTGCAGGTAACGTTTCGCGGCTTTGCGTTGTGGGGGATTTTTAGCACTAATTTTTATACGAAACACAAATATTTGTTTACCACAAATGTTTCTAAGTTGTACGTCAGCCCCCCATAACGCAAAACCGCGGTTAGCTGCTGCCATGTTTTTCGTTTGGTCATATGGGTTGTCTTTTATTTAATTCTCATTTTGAGAAAATGTCGCAAATTTTTTACCGTCATAACGGCTTAATCCAAACCATTTTGTTCCAAACCATAAGTTGCCTACTTTGTCTTCTAAAACATTCATTACCGCATTGTTTATGAGTCCGTCTTTTTCATTATAGTTTTTAATGGTCTTACCGTCATAACACCACACACCATCCTTTTCAGTCGTGAACCAAAGATTACCTTTTTTATCTTCCAACATAGCGTATGCTCCTCCACTTAAAAAACCTTCCTTTGTTCCAAAGCCTGTAAATATTTTGCCATCAAAACGGCAAGCTCCGTGGTTTCTCGTGGCAAACCAAATATTTCCTAAATTGTCTTCTGTCATTGAAAAAATCATATCATCAGAAATGTAATCTTGCGATTGAACAAAAGAGTTGTTGTTCGGGATGAAATTTAAAGGGTTTTTAGTATTGCCACTTCTCCTTTTGTCTTGGTCTGTTTTATAATAGTCTAAAGATGGAAGAAAGTTCTTAATATTTTTTCCGTCATATCTCCATACACCACCGCCATTCCAGGAACTAAACCAAATGTTTCCATTTTTATCTTGTATAATATCACTTATATATTTTTCGTACTTATCACCAAAGAATGGGTGCTTGTACTTATAAAGAATATTAGTAAGATTCGTTCCATCAAATCTATAAACTCCTTTATTCATCGCACCAAACCATAAGTTTCCATCTTTGTCTTCTAACATACATGTAATGCTCAATGTGTCGGGCACAGGAAATTTTGTGAATTTATTACCATCATACTTGCATATTCCGCTACTTGTCCCAAGCAAAATATTTCCTGCTCTATCCTCAATAATTGAACCTACATTGTTGTTGCACAAACCGTCTTTGGTAGTAAAATTGATAAATGCTTTTCCGTTATAACGATAAGCACCTTCTCCACGAATGCTAAACCATAAGTTGCCATCTTTGTCAAGAAGCTGGCAACCTACATTCTCGCACTGTGTTCCCTGAGTCCGAACAATTTTTGGATTTTGTTCGGTTATAGTGGTTGAATTTGTATTGTTCGTCGTCTGGTTTGTTGAAGTCTGTCCGTTACACGATGTGAAAAATATGGACATTAACAATAAAGAAAAGATTAAATTTTTGAGTTTATACGTTGTCATTTGTCTAAATATAATTGCTTTGGTTTAAAACTGCTTCTGGTTAGTCTTTGGCCCCTAATGGTTGCAGCATAACGGCTGAGTGTATCAGCATTAAGGGATTGCGGGATTGGGCACTGTCGAGCCCCACAAAATTTGTTGCTGGGCAGGATGCCCTAATACCACGGAAACCATTATTGCTGCTACACTTTGTTTTGGCGCGTAATTCATTCATTATAAGAAGGTCAGTCCTATTTTCTTATTGAGTCCTTTTTCGAAAATCCTAATCAGTGTCGATAGTTGAATATTACCTTTCGCATTTTCAATTTTTGAAATGTAGCTTTTTTTAGTACCTGC
>CAINMG010000038.1 GCA_903850725.1 Candidatus Staskawiczbacteria bacterium | reverse complement strand
GGGTGGATGTGGAAAACAATTTTGAGCCAAATTATATTATTATAGCATGATTAAAAATAAAATAAAAAGCGAAAAGATAAATTTGGGATTTTGATATTTTGTGATATAGTAAAATAAATTAAAAAGTTAAAATTCAAAATTTAAAATTTTTATGACAAAAACAACTTTAGTTATAGTTGAATCCCCTGCAAAAGGAAGAAACATCCAATCATTTTTAGGCAAAGATTATAAGGTCTTGGCTAGCATGGGGCATGTAAGGGATTTACCAAAATCTGAGATTGGGGTGGATGTGGAAAACAATTTTGAGCCAAAATATATTATTCCAACCAAAGCTAAAAAAAATCTTACTTTGCTTAAAAAAGAATCAGCTAAAGCTGAAGAGACCATTTTAGCTACTGACGAAGACCGTGAAGGTGAGGCTATTTCTTGGCATTTGGCAGAAGCTTTAAAGCTCAAAGATCCTAAAAGAATTGTATTCCATGAAATTACAGAAGATGCAATTGCCAAGGCAATTTTACATCCAAGAAAAATTGATATGGATTTGGTTAATTCTCAACAAAGCAGGAGAATTTTAGATAGATTGGTTGGATATAAACTTTCACCTTTTTTGTGGAAAAAGATTTCAAGAGGCCTTTCAGCTGGGCGCGTGCAATCTGTGGCAGTTAGACTTATTGTAGATAGAGAAAATGAGATTAAAGCTTTCAAGCCAGATGAGTACTGGCAAATTATTGCATTACTTAAAAAACAAGGCGAAGCGCAAGAATTTCAAGCACATTTAGTAAAGTATAATGAAAAACCAATTGAAAAGTTAGATGTCAAAAATCAAGAAGAAGCAGACAAAATTTTAAAAGATTTAGAAAGTGCAAATTATGTAGTAGGAAATATTGAAAAAAAGGAAACTAGAAAAAATCCTTTTGCTCCATTTACAACAAGCACCTTACAACAAACAGCTTCAAATAAGCTTGGTTTTTCTGCAAAATTTACAATGCAATTAGCTCAGCGTCTGTATGAAGAAGGGCATATTACTTATCATCGAACAGATTCTTTAAATTTATCTGAGATGTCGCTTGAGGCTTCTAAAAAATATATTACAGAAAAATTTGGAGAAAATTATTATAATTTTAGGAAATTTAAAGCCAAGGGTAATGCTCAAGAAGCTCATGAAGCTATAAGGCCTACGAGACCAAGTAGAACTCCAGAATCTTTGGTAGGAATTGATGCAAAACAGTTAAAACTTTATACTTTGATTTGGCAAAGATTTATGGCTTGTCAAATGAGTCCTGCAGTATTTGATTCGGTTTCTTTGGATATATCTGCTAATAATTATATATTTAGAGCTACAGGTCAAACATTAAAATTTGAAGGATTTTTAAAAGTGTATAAAACAAAATTTGAAGAAAATGAACTACCAGTTTTGCAAGAAAAAGAAAAACTTGATTTGGTAAAATTGGAATCAAGCCAACATTTTACAGAACCGCCAGCAAGATATAATGAAGCAAGCTTAATTAAAGCGCTTGAAAAATTTGGAATTGGTAGGCCTTCCACTTATGCTCCGACCTTGACTACAATTCAAACCAGAAATTATATAAACAAAAACGATCAAAAAAGATTTTTCCCTACTGAAATGGGTCTTTTGGTGAACAATGTTTTAATGGAAAATTTTCCTGAAATTGTTGATGTTGATTTTACAGCTAAAATGGAAAAAGAGCTTGATGAAGTTGCAGAAGGCAAAGATACTTGGCAGAAAACTTTAAAAGATTTTTATGTACCTTTTGCAAAAAAACTGGAAGAAAAATATAAAGAAGTTAAAAAAGAAAATACAGATGTTGTTACAGATAAAATTTGCCCAGAATGTGCAAAGCCTATGGTAGAGAAGCTGGGGAGGTTTGGTAGGTTTTACGCATGTACTGGTTTTCCAGAATGCAAACATACAGAATCTTTGGAGACCAAAGAATCTAAAGAAGTAAAAAGTTTGAATATAGATTGCCCAAAATGTGAAGGAGGACAAATTATTTTTAAAAAATCTAAACGAGGTAAAATATTTTATGGATGCAGTATTTACCCAAAATGTGATTTTGCAGTTTGGGATAAGCCATTTACTAACGCAGAGGGTAAGTCAGAGTTTTGCCCAAAATGTAAATCAATTTTAGTGGAAAAAATTCCTTCGAAGCGCTCAGGACAAGAAGTCACTATTAAATGCTCAAACAAAGAATGCGATTTTAAAAAATAATGGTAAAGCAAAATTCACAAATTGAGAAGTTAATAAAAAATAAGCAAGATCCAAAATTAATTTTGGAAGCTTTTGAGTTTGCTAAAGAAATATATAAAAATAGAAAAAGATTAAATGGAGAAAATTATATTGAGCATGTAATGAGAGTAGCTTTGTTCTTGGATAAAATGGGTTTAGATGAAAAGACAATAATTATAGCAATTTTACACGATGTAATTGATGAGAAACCTTTGTCTATGCAAGAAACTGAATTAAAGGAAATTGCCAAGATTTTTGATCAAGAAATAGCTGATTTAATTAAGAAGGTTTCTGACTTAAGAAAAATAAGATTTCCTTTGGAAACAAAAATAAAAGAAAGGAAAACTTTTACAAAAGAAAAAATTGAGAATTTAAGAAAGACTTTTATCGCATTGGCTGGGGACTTGCGAGTGATTTTGATTGAGCTAGTCTCAAGGTTAGATGGCTTGGAGCATTTGGGAACTTTGCCAGAAGAACAGAGAAAAATGTATTCTTTGGAAACTTTGGAGATTTTTGTGCCAATAGCCAACAGGCTTGGACTTGGAGAAATAAAAAGATTACTTGAAGATGGCTCATTTTTCTATTTGTTTGGAGATAAATATAAATGGATTCAAAATAATACCAAGGAAAAATATGAAGAAAGAGAAAGGTATATTAGAAAATTTATTCCTAAATTAAGCAAGATTTTAAAGAAAGAAAGAATAAAATTTTCGGAAATAAATTATAGGGCAAAATCTTATTGGTCAACTTATAGAAAACTTTTGCGTAAAGATATGGATATTGAAAAGATCCATGACTTGGTAGCTGTAAGAATAATTACAGATAATGTTGAGGATTGTTATAAAGCTCTTGGAACTGTGCATAAATATTTTAAACCAATTTCAGAAGAAATTGATGATTATATTGCTAAACCCAAAATTAACGGATATAGGTCACTGCATACTAGTGTATTTTTAGATAAGGAACATATTTCTGAAATTCAAATAAGAACCAAAGAAATGCACAAAGAAGCAGAATATGGAGTTTGCGCACATTGGTCATATAAAGAAAAAATTGATTTAACCAAAGATAACAAAAAGTTTGCATGGGTTACTCAAATCCCAAAAGTAGAAGAAACATTTAAGATTGATTTTTTTGTAGATCAGATTTTTGCATTTACTCCAAAGGGAGATATTATTTCTTTGCCAAAAGGGTCCTGCCCTGTTGATTTTGCATATGCCGTGCATTCTGATATTGGCAATCATTGTGAATCAGCTAAAATTTTGGGTAAAATTGTCCCCCTGTCTTATGCGCTAGAAAATGCTGATGTTGTAGAAATTATTGTTAATAAAAATAGATTGCCTTCGCAAGATTGGCTAAAATTTGTCAAAACTAATATGGCAAAGGGGCATATTAAGAAATTTTCTCTGCAAAAAACTTCAGGTTTTAGTTTTGTAATACCTAATTTTATTAAAAATAAAGTTTTGGAAATTACAGAAAAGTTTCAAAAAAGAAAAGAGGAAAAGCAAAAAATTATCAAAGAAAGACCGCAACATATTTCTATTGCAGGGCAAAAAGGAATGCTAGTAAATATAGCTAAATGTTGCAATCCAAAACCAAAAGATCAAGTTAAAGCTTTCATAACAAAATTTAGAGCAATAGTACTGCACAAAACTTCTTGTAAAAATTTTCAAAGATTAGCTGAAAAATTCCCAGATAAAGTCATTGATGCCAACTGGGAATGAAATTTTAATTGAGTTTTGTCAAAAAGGTGATATAATAAATAAATGGAAATATCAGAGAAACAAAAACAGAAAATTGAAGAATTAGCAAAAAAATATCAACTAAAATTGATTTTACTTTTTGGTTCGCGAGCTACTGGAAAAGTTCACAAGGAAAGCGATTTTGATGTAGCTTATCTGCCATCTGGTAATTTGAGTTACGACGAAGAAACAGATATAAATTTACAATTTATTGGTATATTCTCACATGATAGAATCGATACAGTTGATTTGCGTAAAGCTCCACCACTTTTGCTTTTTGGAATTTTTAAAAATTGCCAAATTTTGTTTGCAGAAGATGACTTAATATTTTATAGATATAGGGCATATATACTGAAAAAATATATTGAAGCCGAATCATATTATGAGCAAAAATATAAAAAATTAAAAGAAAAAATCTTAAAATTATGACATTTGAACAAAAATTAATCTTCGAAAAAATGGAAAATATCATAGGATACCTTAAAGAACTTAAGGATGTTTTAAAATTCTCAGATCAAGAAATATTGTCTGATTTTATGAAGTTTTATACAGAAGAAAGATTGTTTCATTTGGCTGTAGAGGCGATGTTAGATATAAATCAGCACATAATAAGAGAAAAAGAGTTAAAGGGATATAAGGGGGATTTGCAAGGAACTTTTTATGTTTTGGGTGATAATAAAATTCTTCCAAGTGATTTTGCTTTTAAGATAGCTCCCATCGCCGGAGTGAGAAACAGATTGGTTCATGATTACGGATCATTTGACAAAGAGCTGTTCACCAAAAATTTACGAGAACATTTTTCAGATCTTGAAGAATATCTAAAACATATTAATGACTTTTTGGACAAAGGAAATATTAAGTAAGGACTGTGAATAAATCGCTCTTGCTAAAAAAAATCGGGGACAAAATGAAAGCATGCCCGGGATGCAACGGGACCGATGAAGCGCGGAAGACAACGCTCAAAAAAGTATATCAATTCGCAACACGGGACATCATCC
>CAINMG010000037.1 GCA_903850725.1 Candidatus Staskawiczbacteria bacterium | reverse complement strand
TTTTATTTTGATATAATTAAATTGTAATAATTTTATAATATAAACTATTTCTAAATATCATGGAGACTTTAACAAAAAAACAAAAACAAATTTTAGATTTTATCAAAAAATTTATAAAACAAAAAGGCTACTCCCCTTCTTTAGAAGAAACAGCTCAACATTTTAAATTAGCAATCTCCACAGTCCATGAACACATGGAAAATTTAGAGAAAGAAGGTTATATAATAAAAAAGCATAATTCTATCAGAAGCATATGTATTAATAAATCTATGCCCGAAAATTTTGTTAATATACCTATTATTGGAACTATAATGGCATTTGATCCTGAAAAATATAAAAAAAATCCCCCTAAGACATATTTCGCTTTAAAAGTTAAAGGAAATGAAATGTCTAAGGATGGAATTTCCAATGGAGCTATTGTAGTTGTTAAAAGAAAAAATTAAATAACATCAAACCCTATATTTTTTAAATATGTGAATATAGGATCATAAAAATCCGGATTCCTAGTTGGATCATTAATATTCCCCGATGGAACAACAATTACCATACCCTGCCTAGCACGCGTTAGCAAAACCCGATAAGCATTTTTTAAATAATTTTGTCTTTCTATTTTTTTAACATAGTTCCACTTATTTCCAACAAAAGAACGACAGTCCCATCCGTTATCAGTATATCTAAAATCAGCATCCCACACCACGCATGACCAATCTAATTCAAGGCCCTGTATATCAAATTCTGTAGCAACATCTTCAAGATAATATGATGACCTAACATCGTCTTTTCCATTTAAGAACCAATGCACTGGATCCATCGGCGATTTTACAAATATTGCATGCGACTTTAACCTTTCCGCTGATGAAGAAACTATCATGCCATAACGCTCAGATCCTCGTGCTTGTGATTTTAACCACTGCTTTGCCTTTAAGACATCTCGAGTAATAACAATCGGATATTTACTTTTTATTTCTCGTAGGGTTTTTTGTGCCTCTTCCACATCTATATCTAATAATTGTTTTATTAATAAAGAAACTTGTTCTGCGCGAAATGAACGCATTGAAACAGACAGATGCAACTCATCTCTTTTGAAAATATTTTTGGCAGATTTTATTTGATCCAAAATCTTTCCTGCACCGTATTCGCTATCAGTAAGCCTTGAAGAAATATAAATATTCCAATCTGGAAATGATCGATTTAAACATTCTATCCATTCGCTTATACCCGCTTCTCCTATATTTATTTCTTGTCCTCCACCAACTAGACATACAACTACCGCCCAATCAGGATGACGATCAAGACAAGAAATAAGAAACTCTGGTTCAGATTGCTTAAAATTAGGTCTATTTTTCTTCCTTTGCATAAAACTAACTGTTTGTTGCAAATTCCATGCTCGCTGCGCCTCATCAAATAACGTAACATGTTCGCGTGGAGGATTATTATCCTCTAGACAATCATCTCTAAAATTATGAACATTTTGAATAAAAGATTTCACTCCACGCATAGCATCACTCTTCTTAATTTTATTCCCGTTTTCTTTTTCGTGAAAAACCTTATCTCGCGTCAATGCTTCTCTTAAAATTGTCACCAGAGGACCATTCCCTGAAAGAAAAACACTATAAAGGTCATTATCTTTATCAATATGCTTATTCGCAATATTTAAACCAACTAAAGTTTTTCCAGCACCTGGCACGCCCGTTACAAAACAAATAGATTTTTGAGACTTATCTCTTGATAATTTTATAATTTCTGAAACAGTTTCGGAGGTTTTAGTTAAATTAATTGCCCCAGCTTCACTTCTAGAAATATTATCTACAGAATGTCCACGATATAAAGCCATTGCCGCCTCAATAATTGTTGGAGTAGGACAATACCGCCCCATCTCCCAATCTTTTATATTAATATTATCTTCCCCAGCAAAAGTTAAAGCATTATCAATTGCATCTTTAATTTTACCAACATTACATCTTATCGGAAAAAATAATTTATCATTTTGCGGAGTTAATGTAAGAACAAAATCAACAGCCTTAGCTTTAGTTGCTATAATAACTGGAATCATAAAATGATCACGACTTGAGCTATGAAAATTCTTTAGATCTAATGAATAATCCCAAACTTGATCTACAGCACTCGAAGAGAACTCTTTACTACCTATTTTAAATTCAAAAATAAAAATTACAGATTTAATAATTAATACTACATCAATCCTTTTTCCCATTCTTGGAATAGAATATTCAAAATAAATTGACCCCGAATAATTAACTAAGACTTCTTGCAAAATACTAATTTCTTCTATCCAAGCATCTCGTTGATCTTGTCCCAAATCAAAATCACTACTTTCTGTTAATTGGCCAAGTATTTCATTTTTATTTGATTTTAAAAAATCAGAAATTGAGCTAGAATAATATTCTCTTTTCATTTTATATTTTTACTAATATTATATAACTTTATACCTAATCTAATTTTTCTGCAAATTGGGTGTCACTGACAACATTCTATCTACTCTAAATGTGCGGTCTTCACGGCGAGTGTGGCAAAAGGCGGAAACGCCTAAATACTCAACGCCCATATATTCCATTTGCCCCATAGTTTTGGGCTGAATTATTCTTTTTGATTTCTCGTCATTGGCTTTTAAATAAATAATCTCAAGCTCTGATTTTTCTTTTATGGCTTGCAAAATAATTGCAATTTTTTCATCTTGCGATTGCTCGCCCTCACTAAGCTTATACTGAAATTTAGTTAAAAATTTAATTACCCGCCAATCTAAAAATATATGATTTTTGGAAATTGGTTTTTTAAGCACAATGCCTTCCAAGCAAGTACAACGGCTTAAGGCTACATA
Organism: Candidatus Staskawiczbacteria bacterium; assembly: GCA_903850725.1. Lineage (GTDB taxonomy): Bacteria > Patescibacteriota > Minisyncoccia > Minisyncoccales > Staskawiczbacteraceae > XYB1-FULL-32-11. The sequence continues at coordinate 1,761 of CAINMG010000037.1, read as the reverse complement.
AGTTTGCCCATGAGCAAAAGCACCTCTACCCATATCAATAATTACTTTGTCAAATGTTTTGCCCTGACTTTTGTGAATAGTCACAGCCCAAGCAAGTTTAAGTGGATACTGAGTAAAAGAACCAATAGACTTGGTCTCCAGACTTCTTGATGCAGGATTATAATCATAATGAAAAATTTCCCAAGTGTATGGCAAAATTTCTTCTATGTTCCCATTATCAAACTCTGCAATAATTGCTGGCTCTCCAAAAGCACCAACATTTTCTTCTACATCCACAATTTTTGCCACAGTTCCATTAACCCACCTTGCCTGCTTATCATTGTTTAAAAGCATTATTTGGCTTCCAATTTTTATAGACAAATCTTTATCTGTAGGTAAATAATTGCTATCAAAATCACCAAATATTTTACCTTCATAAAAATGCTCTTTTCCATTTAATTGTTTTAACTTTTTCTCATTAATCTCGCGTGCGGAATCATTCATTGGAGTTAAACAAATATAAAAATCATCTATTGATGGCTCAAAATTTACATCCAGTCTTTTATTAAATTCTATTAAATCATTATCTGTGACACTGCGGTTTCTTACTGCATTTAAAAGCTTTATAAACTTCTCATCTTTTTGCCTATAAACTTTTTCTAGCTCAACAAATTCTAAGGCCAAGCTATCAAAAATTTTAGCAGAGAAAAAATACGGACTTTCATATTTTGAGAAAAATGCATTTTCTTCTCTATAGCCCAAAACTGGTGGAAGCTGGTATAAATCCCCAATTAAAATCATTTGCTTTCCACCAAATGGTAAATTATTTTTTAAACAAGTTTTTAAAAACACATCCACGCAATCAAGTAAATCTGCTCTCACCATAGAAACTTCATCTATCACAATAGCTGAAATATTTTTGTATAATTCTAATTTTTTGCTCCTAGTTTTTCTAGCTATGTCTTTAGCTTTTTCAATAGTAATTCCCGGCTTAAAACCAAAAAATGAGTGGATAGTTTGTCCTCGCACATTGATTGAAGCTACTCCAGTAGGCGCTAAAACTGCTATTTGTTTTTTAGTAGTGCTTCGAAAATAATCTAGCAAAGTGGATTTACCTGTACCAGCTTTTCCTGTAATAAAAACATTTTTATTGCTGTTTTCAACAATTTCTAAAGCTCTCTTAAAATCATTATTTATTTCAATTGCCTTATTTTTAGTTTTAATTTTGCTTATTTTTTTCATTTTGCTTAACTTTTTCATAATTAACTTTATAACTATTTTCCCCTTTCTGCAAACAAAAACCAGAATTTTTGCTTCTGGATTTTTTATTTCTCAATTAATTTCAATTTCCCAGCTTTTAATTTTGCTATTCTAAAAATTTTTAGAACAGCATTCCACCATTCGCCCGAATAGTGGAATGCTTTGGTTATCGCTTGCCTTCTAGTGTGCCTTGCTACGTTACCCATTTAAAAAATCATAAATATCCGCAAAGCAAACCACAAGGCACGCTAAATTTTGCTCAACAACTTCTTTGCCCCTACTCCAATTAAAATTAGGCTTACCGAGTGTTTCAATTAGAAAAAATTGTAGAAAAATTTCCTTTGGCAACAAACCTTTTTCGTATAAATCTAAATCAGTAATTTTTTCAAAATCTGGCCTATTTTCGAGATGCAAATACTCTACAACATGTCGCAAAACAACATTAGCATAAAATCTGCATAATTCATGATAATTTTTTTCCTCAAAATATTTTTTAGAAAATTTTCCAAGCTCTTGGAGTCC
>CAINMG010000036.1 GCA_903850725.1 Candidatus Staskawiczbacteria bacterium | reverse complement strand
ATTTATATTATTAAAATATAAGATTGTGTTATGTATATTTTTCTTGATGAAAGCGGACAATTTGTGAAACATAATAATAAAAATTATTTTGTGATAGGAACTTTTATGGTTGGTGACCAAAGAAGGACAGACAAAGCAATGCGTTCGTGGTTTCGTTCACGTTTTCCGAAAAAAATGCAGGAACAGAAAGAATGACAACAAAAAAAGCCTGTATAGCAGACATTCTTTGTTAGAAGTAGCGTCTCTTAAAATGACAGTCCTCGGCCTTATGGGCGGTTACCCGTCCAAACCCCGGATACTCCGAGGGAACACCAAGGCATCTTAAAAGCTATTATTGCATACTCCTAAATTAATATTATCATAATATGGGTCTATGTCATAGAAAAGAGTATAATGATCGATTTATGGTTTTTATTTGTCATTCCAGATCTAATCGGGAACCCAGAGCAGTCGTCATTGCGAGGAGACAGCAGTCGACGTGGCAATCTAGTCATCGTGTCATTCCCGATTTAATCGGGAATCCAGCAATTCGCTCAAGCAGGTCTGAGCGAATTTAAACCCATTGAATTTAGTTGTAAAAAGGAGTAAATTGAATGTAAGGTTAAAAAGTAAATAGCGTAATATAAAATATGAGTAATTTTATTACAAATAGTGGCACAGAAAATTTAAAAAAGCGATTATCTGAGCTTATAGACAAAAGCGATGAACTAAAATTTTTAGTTGGTTTTTTTTATTTTTCAGGAATAAGAGAGTTATTTCAGGCCATAACTGAAAATCCCAAATTAATATTGAATGTTTTGGTTGGGCTTAATGTAGATAATCGAGTTTATGGATTGTCCGAATATGCTGATTCAAAAGAAAAATTATTGACCGAATCAGAAAAAAGAGATAATTTTTTGAAATCTTTAAAATTTGCCTTAGAAAGCGAGGAAGCAGATATAAAAGATTTTGACGAGCAGGTTTTCAGGTTTGTTAAAATGCTTGAAGAAAACAGATTAAAAATAAAAAAAACAAGAGAGCCAAATCATGCCAAACTTTATATTTTTAGATTAAATGAAAATATCAAATCAGTTAAAGATCAAATTTTTATTACTGGCTCAAGTAATTTTACGCATGCGGGATTGTCTGGTCAAAATGAATTTAACATAGAAGTAAGTGATTATGGGCAAAAAGAAGCTCTAAAATATTTTGATGATTTGTGGGAGGATGCAACATTAATAACAGAAGACGAAATAACCAAAAATAGAATTATTGATTTAATAAAAAATAGATCTCCTTTTAAGGAAATTTCTCCGTTTGAGGCATTTGCTGTGGCTCTTAAATCTTATGTTGAATCATTTGAGCAAAAAGACGCAGATAGTTCGATTAAGGATATTTTAGAAAATGCTGGTTATGTGTCATACAAATATCAAATAGATGCAATAAAGCAATCAATTTCAATTATTGAAAAAGAAGACGGTGTTCTTATTGCTGATGTTGTTGGGCTAGGTAAAACAGTTATTGCTTGTGCTGTAGGAAGTTTTTTGAATAAAAAGGGCTTGATAATATGTCCACCAGGGCTTACTGGAGATGAAAACCAAACCACTGGTTGGGAAAAATATTTAAATGATTTTAAATTAGATAAATGGAAGGTTAGGTCACTTGGTGATTTGGAAAGTATTCTTGATTATTTAAATAACGCAGGCAAAGGCATAGAGGTTATAGTAATAGATGAAGCGCATCGTTTTCGTAATGAAAATACTCAAAATTATGAATTGTTAAAAAATATTTGTAGAAACAAAAAAGTTATTTTGCTTACAGCTACGCCATTTAACAATAAACCTGCAGATATTCTTTCTCTGTTATCACTTTTTACAGTTCAAAAAAAATCTAATCTTGTTATAGACGGTAATTTAAAAAATAAATTTAAACTTTTTGGTAATGAATATGAAAAATTAGCATTTATCAATAAATATTGTAAATCAAAAGATAAGGACAAAAAACAGAAAGCAGAAAAGTATTATGAATTTCTTTTTAATGGAAAAAAAGATATTGATTTAAAAAAAGTAGAAGAAGGAACACATAAATTAGCAAGAGGGATAAAAGGCACTATAGAACCGGTAACTATTCGCAGGAATAGACTTGATTTAAAAAATGATCCAAATTATAAAGATGAAGTAAAAAATTTGTCAGAAGTATCTGATCCAAAAACATGGTTTTATGAGCTAACAAAAGAGCAGTCAACATTTTTTGATAAAGTTGTTAAGGTTTATTTTGCTGATATATTTAGTGGTGGACAATTTACAGGTGCCATATATATGCCATTTTTTTATGAAGCAGGCAAAAGTCCAGATCAAGATGATTTAAGTATGGAAGATAATAGAGATTTTTTAATTCAAAAAAACCTTTATGATTTTATGCGTAGGTTATTAGTTAAAAGGTTTGAAAGCTCTTTTGGCTCTTTTAGGCAAAGTATTGAAAATTTCCAAAGAATAACAAAAACAGTTTTAACTTTTATTAAAAATTCTGGTGGCGGTGATTTATATAAAGGAAAATATATTCTTAACAGAAAACTTATTGAGGATGTTTGCGACAGCTCTATAGAAGAAATCGAGAATAAAATGGATGAATATATTTGTAAGGCCATAGAAGAAAAAAATCCAAATCCCAAAAAATACAAAAAATATGAAATAAGCGAGTTTAAACAAAAAGAAAAATTTATTAAAGACATTGAAAATGATCTTTTGCTTTTTGAAAAAATATTAAATGAATTAAAGGAGCTTGGTTTAGAAAAAAATGATTCTAAAGCTGATTCTTTAGTAATTGAAATTAATAAAATTTTAACGGAGAATCAGAAAGAAGGAGAGCCAAAAAGAAAAGTTATAATTTTTTCTGAATATGCTGATACAGTAAAACATTTATCTGAAACTTTAAAAGATAAGTTTAAAAATAAAATACTTGTTGTTGATGGTAGTTTACCTGAATATTTAATTAAAAATATCAATGAAAATTTTGATGCATCTATAAAAGAAGAAAATCAAAAAGACGAATATGATATTTTGCTTTCAACAGATAAAATTTCAGAAGGATTTAACTTAAATAGAGCAGGAATTGTTGTAAATTATGATATTCCATGGAATCCTGTAAGAGTGATCCAAAGAGTGGGCAGAATAAACCGTATAAGCAAAAAGGTATTTGAACAACTTTATATTGCTAATTTTTTCCCAACAGAGAAAGCATCTGAATATGTTAAAGTAGAAGAAATTGCCAAAACTAAAATGTTTATGATACATAGCGCGCTTGGCGAGGATTCTAAAATTTTTCATATAGATGAAAAACCCGAGCAAGCTAAACTTTATGAAAGAATTAATACAAACCCAGAGAAATTAGAAGAAGGAGAAGAAAGTTTTTATACAAAAGCCAAAATTAAATTTGATGAAATTAAAAAAGAAAACCCAGGGTTGATAAATCAATTAAGTGATTACCCAACAAAAATTAAAACCTATAAAAATGGCAAAGAAAATGAATTGTTGGTAATTTTTAAAAAATCAAGAATTTTTGTAAGTAGGGTTGCTTATGATAAAGATGGGTTATGCGAGCCACTGCAAATTCCATTTGAAGAAGCATATGCAAAAATAATTTGTGACAAAAATGAGAAAAGATTAAGCCAAAGTAAGCATTTTTGGAATTATTACGAAAAATCAAAAAATATAAAGGAAAAAGAATTTGCAGGTGCAGAAACACAAAATATTGAAACAAAGGCTCTTAATAATCTTAAAACTATTCGTAATAATGGTGGAGAGCTGTTTAATGACTTTTATAAATTTATTTTATCTTTGATAGAAGATATTGAAAAATATGGAACATTGCCAGAATATACTTTAAGAACAATTGCCAAATTAAAAATTAACAGTGATGTAGAAAAAAAAGAAGCGCTAAAAGAGCTGGAAAATTTGTCTTTGAATATTGGTGGAGAAAATTATTTGGAAAAAATAAAATCAAAGCCAGATTTAAAAAGAGAGTTAATTGTGGCTATTGAAAACCAAAATGCTAATTTATTTTGACGAATCATATGACAATAATCATAAGTATCTTTTGCTGGGGGCTTTATTTAATCCGCATCCAAAATTTTTGCATAGAGAATTAAATGAATTAAGAGCTAAGTATAATTATTATGGTGAAATAAAATATAACAATTGTATAAATAATTTTAGATTAGAAGTTTATAAAAAGGCAATTGATATATTTTTTAAAAGTACTAGTTATTTTAGATGTGTCGTTATAGATCAAGAGATTTTAGATTTAGACTATTTTGGTAAGAGAAATGAGGATAATAGCATAAAAATGGCAAGGGCTTACAAAAAATTCGCCGAGCATTTAATCTCACACAATACTGACGATGTTTATAATGGTGTTTTACTTACAGACGAATTAAAAAGATGTAAAGGTGATAAATTCATTGAGCTAATGAAACAGGATTTTTGTATGGTAGAAGGCAAGCATTGCAATGATAAAAATAAACCAACCTTAAAACATATTTCTGATATAAAATCAGACTTAGAAAACTATCAAGTAGGCCAGATAAATGACTTGCTATTGGGTTGTGTTTTAAATAATTTAATACCCACAAGTAAAGAATACAAAAATCATTTAAGAGAATATTTGACGCAAAAATTAAGTGTTGATAATTTACTTCCAGAATATTGGAATAAATATTCAAAAAAATATGTTGAGGAATATTATCCAAAGTTTAATATTTGGTATTGGAAACCGAGTAATCAAAAAACCCCTGAAAATTCAGAGGCACTTTGATAGGCCTAAGTTCTGGCAATGGTGTTAGCGATAGTTGAAATAAATTTCAACATCTCCCACTACTACTCTGACCTATTTTAATCATAACATATTATAAACTCGTGTCAATAGATAATTATGAGTAGAGATATTTTAGAAAAAATAATAATAAATGGTTTTGACAACAATGAATGGACTCGCTTTTTGCGTGGAAAAAATGAGATTTGCTGGAAACCAAAAACCGCTGATTTTACAAATTATAATACTGTTGACTTTACTGGTGGCGAAAAAATAGGGGAATATAATTTTGAAGAAGGTAAAAAATTAACAATTTTTAGCATTTTTTTCTAAAAAGTCTTTGTCGGAAAGAAGTGGAAAAAAAGCCCAATATGAAATTGGTAAAAGTGCTTTGAAAAATACTGGTTTTGACGCTGGTATTTTTATTTTTTATGATAAAGATAAGAATTTTCGTTTTTCATTTATAGAAAAGGTTTATTTAGGAATAAGGCGTGATTTTTCCCATTTTCGCAGATATACATATTTTGTAGGGGAGGGAACTAATAAAACTTTTTTAAAACAAATTGGCGAAGGCAATTTTTCAGGCTTGAAAGAAATCAAATTGGATTTTTCTGTTGAAAAAGTCACCAAAGAATTTTATTTAGAGTATCACAAACTTTTTGAGAATATATTAGATAGTCTTTTAAAAAATAAAGCTTTTCTTGGTGAAATATCAAAAAGCGAGATTAATGCAGAAAATTTTGCAAAAAAATTGCTTGGTCAAATTGTTTTTTTATATTTTATACAGAAAAAGGGTTGGCTTGGAGTGTTGGCTGGCGGAAAATGGGGTAGTGGCAATAAAAACTTTATATCAGATTTATTTTTAAAATCTGAAGTAAATAAACAAAATTTTTATAAAAACTATTTGGAAAAATTGTTTTATGATACATTGAACAATTCTAATCGTGGAACTGCAGATCCAAGCTTTTCTAAAATTTTTAATTGTCGCATACCATTTTTAAATGGAGGGCTTTTTGAACCAGAACATGATTGGCAAAATAGCATATTTTTTATTGATAATAAAATTTTTAAGGAAATTTTCGAGGTTTTTGATCGTTATAATTTTACTGTTGAAGAAGAGAGCCCAGACGACAAAGAGGTGGCAGTTGATCCTGAAATGTTAGGAAAAGTTTTTGAAAATTTGTTATCTGAAAATTTACGCAAAGGCAAGGGAACTTATTATACTCCACGAGAAATTGTTTATTATATGTGTAGAGAAAGTCTTATAAATTATTTATTAACTGGTGTAAATAATCAAAATGATATATCAAAAATAAAAATTGAAAAATTAGTTTATGGAGAGATATTATGTAGTGAAAAAGAATTTGGAAAAATGGATATCAATAATATTGACCAAATAGAAGTTATTGGTGAGAGATCTTTATTTTTATCTAAATTAGAGGCAAAGCAAATTGATCAATTATTAAAGGATATTAAAGTTTGCGATCCTGCTTGTGGTTCAGGGGCATTTTTAGTGGGCATGCTTAATGAGATAGTAAAAGTAAGGAAATTTTTAGATGAATGGTATTTTGATAAAAATGTAAGTGAATATCAACTAAAAAAAGAAACAATACAAAATTGTCTTTATGGGGTTGATATTGACCCTGGTGCCATTGAAATTGCCAAGTTGCGACTTTGGTTACAGCTTGTGGTTGATTATGAGTTAAAAGACATTGAGCCACTTCCAAATTTAGATTACAGGCTTATGTGTGGTAATTCACTTTTAGAGGAGTTTGAGGGTGTAAAATTTTATAATGATGAGAAGGCAGAGCAACAGGGAGTGTTACTAATTGATACTGAAAAATCAAAAAAAGTTATTGAACTTCAAAATAAAGTCAAAGAGTATTTTGATATTCATGATGGAAAAGAAAAATTGCAGAAACGAAAAGAAATTAATGACATAAAGGATTGGTTGATTAGGTCGGTTTTAGAAAAAAGAAAACAAGGTTTGGCAAACAAAAGAAAAGAAGCAGAATATCAGGTTGCTAATTTGAAAACCGAAAAAGATCGTAAAAAACATTATGATAGTTGGGCTGGAGTTTTTCTTTCTGAGGGAAATATTGAAAAAGTTTTAAATAATTTGCATAACCCAAAAAAAGAAAAGCCATTTTTTCTTTGGAAATTAGAATTTCCCGAAGTATTTGAAAAAGGTGGTTTTGATATTGTGACAGGAAATCCCCCATATATTAGACAAGAAGATATCTATTACAAACCAGCCCTACAAAAAGAGTATGAAATTTTTAATGCAGTTTCTGATCTTTATACATATTTTTATGAGAGAGGATTTAGATTACTTAAAGATTCAGGAACACTAACATTTATTACTTCAAGTAAATTTTTACGAGCAAGATATGGCACTATTTTGAGAAAGTATCTAAAGGAAAATACAACTATTAAAAATATCGTTAATTTTGGAGACCAGCATATGTTTGAGGCGATAACAAACACCTTGATATTCATAGCGACTAAACAAAAAATAAAAAATAATACATTTAATTATTCAAAAAACATTGACGAGCTTGGTAAAATTATATTTCCTCAAAGCGAGCTACGAGATAGTGAATGGACGATTGGTAATCCCGAGGTAATTCTTTTGAAAGATAAAATCGAATCATTTGGGACACCATTAAAAGACTGGGATGTAATTATTAATTATGGGATAAAAACTGGCTACAACGAAGCTTATATTATTAATGAAATAACAAAAAATGAATTGATAAAAAAAGGCCCTAAAGCCAAAGAAATAATTAAACCCATAATACGAGGTAGGGATATTAAGCGATATTATTTTGTCGACTCTGGGCTATACTTTATAGTTGCACATAATGGATATCGCACTGCGGATAAAAAAGTAATACCAGCAGTAGACATAAATGACTACCATTCAATTAAAAATCATTTAGATAAATATGCCCGACAACTTAAAGAGCGCCAAGACAAAGGATATACTATTTATAATCTAAGAGACTGTGCGTTTATGGATGATTTTGCTAAAGAAAAAATTGTCTGGCTCGAGTTAACAAATGAAAATAAGTTTGCATACTCCGACGAAGAAGATTATTTACTTGCCGGAGCATTTTTCTTAGTTGGCGAATCATTAAAATATCTTCTCGCTTTTTTAAATTCAAAATTATGCCTATTTTATTTTTCCTTAATTTGTAATAGTTCTGGAATGGCCACAACCCAATGGAAAAAGTTTGCCTTAGAAAAAGTACCCATTAAAGAACTCTCCGACAAAGAGCAAAAACCATTTGTTGAAATTGTGGATAAAATTTTGGCTGTTACAAAAACAGAAGATTATTCTAAAAATTTGGATAAGAAAAAAGAAGTTGGGGATTATGAAAAACAAATTGATAAAATGGTTTATGGGCTTTATAACTTAACCAAGCCAGAAATAGAAATTATAGAAAATTCAACCAAAAAATAAAAAACAATCAGGTTGTCGCATGACAACCAAGCTATTCTAAAAAAAATTAGAATAGTTATTCAGCGAATTCTTTGAATATATTTTAGAGTAATTTTATGGATAAAAATTTCGATAAATCATATAACCAGTTTCTCTCTGAAGAAGATCCGAGTGCTCATAAAAAGGCAGTGCATCTCATTTTGTCTGAAGCTGGGCTAGAGAAAGAATATTATTTTGTGCTTAAGGATAAAAAAGCTATAGCTGATTTCTTTTTTAGTTGGCTGGAAGCTGGAAAAGAAGAAACTGATGAAAATGAAAAAAAAGGACTCCAAGAGCTTGGAAAATTTTCTAAAAAATATTTTGAGGAAAAAAATTATCATGAATTATGCAGATTTTATGCTAATGTTGTTTTGCGACATGTTGTAGAGTATTTGCATCTCGAAAATAGGCCAGATTTTTAAAAAATTACTGATTTAGATTTATACGAAAAAGGTTTGTTGCCAAAGGAAATTTTTCTACAATTTTTTCTAATTGAAACACTCGGTAAGCCT
>CAINMG010000035.1 GCA_903850725.1 Candidatus Staskawiczbacteria bacterium | reverse complement strand
TATTAAATTTCGTTGTCAATTTTTACGATCATTTTTTCTTTTTTTATTACTAATCTTAGCTCTAACTCCCAATTCATCTGCTTTCTTCTGATAAATTTCTAAACACCTTTCCATTTCTCTTTTTATATCACCCATAATTGGCAATTCATATTTTTTAGCAATCCTCAAGGCATTCGCCCATGCATTTCTTTCGTCAACTTCAGATCTCTGCATAATAGCTCTTTCATCTTTAGCTAACCTAAGTATTTCTTTCTCCCCCTCGTTTCTATTGGCATCTTCAAGTGCATGACCAATTTCATGGAGCATCGTGATAAAAGAGCCTGGCGAATAAAAATTTATTAAATTTACAGAGCCACCATCATTTGGATTGTATAGACCATTTTCTTCTCCAGCCAAAGATGTATCATATTTAGATAAAATACATAAATCTACACCTTTCGGGGCGATATCTTCAAATCTAACTTCTATTCCATTCACAACAAAGCTTGCTTCCCTACAAAGCAATCCTTCTGAACTTCCATCTTTAAATATCTGTTTTACAATATAAGTCACGTTTATATTTATTTCCACAACAAATTTATTTTTATGTTGTAATTCCTCTTTCTCTCCAGGTTTTACTAAGATTTTGACCTTAATAGTTTCTGAATTTTCGGTTGACTTAAAATCTACGACATTTTCCATGTGATTGCTATTAATAAAAATTTCATTTGCTATTATCTTTGTAGATTCAGCATGAGATTCTCCTATATTTTCTTCTTGGTTAAACATATTTATTGTATTTTAACATTTTTAAAAACTCTTCTTCAGAAATTACTTTTACCCCCAATTTTTCAGCTTTGCTCAATTTAGAACCAGCTTCGCCTCCTGCCACTACAAAACTAGTTTTACTTGATACTGATTCTGAAACTTCGCCCCCCAGTTCTCTAACCTTTTCCTTGGCAATATCGCGAGACATTGATTCCAAGCTTCCAGTAAGCACAAAAGATTTGCCCTTTAGCTTGTAGAAAGTAGCTTGTAGCTTGTAGGGCTCTATTTTAACTTTTTTTTCAAGTTTATTTAAAAATTTTATATTTTCTTTATCGCCAAACCACTCAAAAATAGATTTTGCAACAATAGGCCCGATATTTAAAATATTTTCTAAACTTTCTAAAGATACATTCTTTAAATTCTCAATAGTTTTAAATTTTTCCGCCAAATCAAAAGCTGTTTCCTGTCCAACATTACGAATACCCAAAGCATAAATAAACTTTGGCAAAGTAATTTCTGATTTTTCTTTAATAGATTTTATTAAATTTTCTGCAGATTTATCTCCAAACCTTTCAAGCCCTGCCAAATCCCCTTCTTGTAAATCAAAAATATCTGACGGGTCAGAAACTAAGGCTTCATCAAGTAATCTATCTATAATTTTAGGGCCCAAACCCTCAATATTAAATGCAGATTTTGAAACAAAATGGTAAAAATTCCTACGAGTTCTCGCAAAACATTTTAAGTTTGGACACCTCAAAAGTGCTTCTGTTTCTGACTTTGCAAGCTTTGTATCACAAGCGGGACAAATTTCTGGCATTGTAAAAGATTTCTCTTTTCCAGTCCTTAATTCTGTCAAAACCTTAATAATATCTGGAATAACATCTCCAGCTCTACCCACAATAACACTATCGCCAATTTTAATACCCAATCTTTTTATTTCATCTTCGTTATGTAAAGTAGCGCGAGTTATTGTCGCTCCTGAAATATTTATCGGCTTTAAAACAGCAACTGGTGTGATTGCTCCAGTTCTTCCAACTTGAACTTTAATATCTTCTACTTGCGTGATTGCTTGAATTAATGGGAACTTAAAAGCAATTCCGCCTCTTGGAGCCTTACCTACAACTCCTAATTTTTCAAAAATTTCATCATCATTTACCAGCACCACAACTCCATCAATTTCATAACCAAGATTTTCCCTATTTTTTTGCCAATAATTATGAAAGTGAAAAACTTCCTCTAAATTTTTACAATATTTATTGTTTTTGTTGGTCTTAAAACCCATGCCTTCCAAAATTTTATGCTTATCTTCATGAGTTTTTTGCCCAAAATCACTTATCAAATCATAAGCATAAGAGTCAAGCTTTCTTTCTGCTGTGACTTTTGGATCCAATTGCCTTACTGATCCTGCTACAATATTTCTTGGATTAGCATATAAAGGTAGACCCCTTTCAATTTGCAATTTATTAATATTTTCAAATTCTTTTTTTGAGATAAATGCCTCACCTCTAATTGTTATATTTTTGGTTTCTTTTATATTAAGTGGGATAGCTTGAATTGTTTTTAAATTTTGAGTGATATCTTCACCAATTGACCCATCTCCTCTAGTTGACCCAGTTTGCAAAAATCCATTTTCATAAATAACCTCAACAGCTAATCCGTCAATTTTTAGCTCGCAATAAAAGTCAATTTTTTGCTTCTCTTGTTCTGTGAGTAATTTTGAAAACCTTTCCAACCAATCTTTCATATCTTCCTCTGAAAAAGCATCATTAAAAGACAACATTCTTTGCTTATGAGCTATTTTTTTAAATTCCTTCAAAGGCTCTCCGCCAATTCTCTGAGTCGGCGAATCAAATGTTATAAGCTCTGGCCTTTCTTGCTCCAAATCAAAAAGCTCTTTCTTAAGAGAGTCTAAAGCTGAATCTGATATTTCTTGCTTGTCTTTTACATGGTAAAGATACCTATGATAATTTATCAGTTCTTTTAATTTCTCTATTCTTTTTTTTGCTTCCTCTTTATTCATTGCATTACTGATTAATAATTGGGAATGAAATTGATTGCCCACAATTACCATTTGAATCACATGCTCTTATAAAAACAAAATAAGGCCCATTTTTTAAAGTCAGCGAACCAGCGAACATATCACCCTCTCCTCTTTCAAGCGGAGTATTGGCAATATCAGGATCATTTTGATCGTGCGAGTCTCTAATATGAGCCAAAACACTAGCTATGCCATCTGGATCAGTTATTGTAGCTGAAATCGTAACCCCAGTACCTGACCGAACAGCTCTCAGTGAGCTTCTATCTATTGTAGGCACAGATGACGACAAGTCCTTATTTGCTATCTGCAGACTTATGGCCCTACTTGTTTTATTATAATATCCTTTTGATGAAATATCCAAATTATAAAAATCACCATTAGGAAAAATATTTGCCAAGACTTTAAACTCTTTATCGCCAAAAGTAGTTGTATAAGTAATTTGACATTTCCTACAATAATTGCAATCATCTCCCACTGCTTCGCAAGCAACACAGCTTCCTTCTCTCGCAGAACAAGCTGAGCAAATATTGCAGACCCCATTTGTCACGCCCAATGGAGAACTTGGAATATCATTCCTACTATAATATAAAGTTTTCTCAATTCCAGAGTCTGCCACATAAAATGATACAATTGAGTCCCCTTCGCTTCTTACATTTTTAAACTCACTGTATGTTATAGTACTTATACCCAAAACAACAGACAACATTATTGTCATTATAAAAAATACCATTATTAATGAAACGCCTTTTTGATATTTTAGATTCTGCATTTATTTTATATTTAAATTCCTTTGCGATATTGTTGTTTGAATTTTAGCCGATTCATCAGACGAGCCAAGCAAATTAGCACCCAACAAAATAGTAACTCTGGGCTGAATACCATCATCATCTGATGAATAGTGCTTACTTGGATCACCATTAATTATAAACCTTAAAGAATTTACATTTATTTTATTTGAAGTCAAAGCTATTGGCGCCTCACTCCCACGCACTACCATAATAACTGCTGGCTTTGATGGATCATTGTTATCTTTTTCTAAATAAAATTCTTGGCAAATATTATTATCTGATTGATTTATAAATTTAATACCCAAATATTCACCACTACCAAAAGTATCTGGTTTTGTTAGCAAATAACTTCTTCCTTGAACGCCCAAACAAGAGTCTTCCTCCAAACTCAATTCCTTACCTGCCATTCTCATCGACTTACTCATATATTCTAGAGCATAACTCAATTGATTATAAAGCTCTTGATTAGCTAATATCTTTCTTTGCCCCAATATGACAGAAACAAAAATACTTACAGAAATACCTGATATAATTAGAAGAATGCTTACAGAAACCATCATCTCTATTAAAGTGAAACCTTTTTGATATTTCATTTATCTTTTAGTACCAATTATATAAAAATTCTACTATATTAATTAAAAATTCCTTACCACTATTTTGCCAACTTACAGTAGAATCAACTCTAAAAACATCACTTGATCCAAATAAATCATTAGATCCAGTAATAGTGATTTTCCGTTTAAAAATTGTTGGAGCATTATCACCAGATTCATCGTAAGAATAAATTCCCTGACCATCGACATTTAATAACCTACCAACATTAGGAGATAATCCAGCACCCACGCCAGTCTTATAATCAGCTTCAAAATAGCATCCATCATTACAATTACCAGAATCAATGCCTTGCTTCCAGTCACCTGCTTGACTGATCCAGTTATTGTCTCTCATATTCCTTACTACCTCTACGCCCTCTTGCGCCAAATAAGTTGCTTTTAAACTATGATTTCGACTACTAGCCTCAATGTACATATTATAAAAAACACCATAAATAATTATTATCCCAACAGATAAAATAGATATTGCGACTATAGTTTCAATTAAAGTAAATCCTCTACTGTTTTTCATACTTTTAAAATTTAAAAAATTATCTTGTTTCGATAAACCCAGCTTTATTTACATATATTGTTCTCGTTACATCGGGGATAGATTTTATAGCAATAATAATTTCTACTCCATCTTGACCTTCTAATAAACTTGTGATTGTAGTAACAAAGTTTGGAGGAGCAAAATTAATACTCAACACACTAGTTCCATAACGTATCCCCTCGATTATAATTCCTGGCTCGGTTTTGCTTAAATCAACTTCTTTATGTGCAATATCCATGCTACTGTATTGGCCATTACCATCAACATCAGCATAAATAATATATTCTGTATTATTTGGAATAGAATTATCAATGTAGATACCATATCCTTTTGGAGTGATAAAATTTCCATTTTGTGTTAATTGTTGAGCTCCCGCATTAGCTAAATCTTGAGCAGTTTTAATATCTTGACTTAACATATGAACTGCTCTACCCAAGCTTAATTGAAGCTTAATTCTAGGAAAATCAGACACCATAACTCCAGTGATTACAGCGATTATAGATATCACTACCATAACTTCAACCAAAGTAATCCCCTTGCTAAATTTTTTCATAAAATTAAATTTAAATACCAACTAATTAAATCAGTCCCCCAAAATAAAGCTACAAAAGTTCCAAAGATTAAAAACGGACCAAATGGAACTTCGCTTTTTGCTTCTTTCTTTTGCAAAACCATCAGCAATACACCTATTATAGCACCAAAAAGGAAAGACAAAAATAGCCCAACTAAAATATTTGGAAATCCCAGAATTAAACCAAGTAAAATAGCTAACTTAACATCCCCAAACCCCATCCATTTTCCTTGCGAAACAAACCAAATTGCAAAGAAAAATCCAGCGCCAATTAAAATTGCATAAAAATAATTTAACAACGAAACAGAAAATCCCTGCCCGATGGCAGGCAAGCAAATTTCAAAAATTCGATATATTCCTGCAATAATTATTGCAGGGAACAAAACATTGTCAGGTATTAAATAATGCTTTAAATCATAAACAAAAATAATTATCAAAACACTAGCCACATAAAACCAAAATATAATGTTTAAAAATTGAAAAATTTCAAATTGATTCAAAATTTCAAATTTAAAATTTAAAATTAATACAAAAATCAGCCCTGTAACAAGTTCCACCAACGGATACTGAATTGATATCTTTTCCCTGCAATATCTACATTTGCCACCTAAAAACAAAAAACTAAAAACAGGAAACAAATCTTTCCAATTTAAGCTATGCTTACAGCTTGGACAAAAGCTCCTACCTTTTGCAAAGCTTTTCTCTTCTTCGGTTCTATAAATCACAACATTCAAAAAACTGCCAATACACAGGCCAAATAATGCCACAAAAATATAAATTAAGATATCTTGAATCATGATATTTAGTACTTATTATTTATTTTACCATTTTTTTACAAAAAAAACACCCCTCAAAATTTGAAGGGCGTTTTCTAGTATTAATTACTTTGCCTAATGGAAGTATGATTTTCCCTTACTTCCATTATATATTATTGATAAATTTATCAATATATTCAATAAACTTTTCAAAATCTTCTAAATTTTCCTTTATTACAGACAAAAGTTCTTTTGGATCAATTTTCCAATACAAATGAACCAACCTATTCCTGTAACCAGCCATCCCTTTTATTTTTTGACTAAACTCTTTTGGTAAGACATTATAGTCAGCTAATGAAAGAATAATCTGCGTATAATCTTTTTTCTTTCCGTTTTGAGGAATTCTGGATAAAATATGAGTTCCAATTACCAAAACTGCCTCCAGTGCAATCCTTAAATGATAAGCAGATAAATTGTAGTTATTATGATCCTTTAAAAACTCTTCCAAATCCATTTTTTTAAATTTGTCTAACTCTAAGATGGAGTTTTTAATATCGCTGATTCTTTCAATTATTTTTTCGTCATCAAAATTGTTTTCCATATAAAATTTATTTTTAATTACTTGTAGAAAATTCTAAAACTCCTTTAAAATATTCATCAATAAAATATTTATAATCTCTAAAATAATTGGCTATTTTCTCTTGAAATTCCAAGGAATTTTCCATATCCACTGAGTAAATTAGCTGACCATCATTTATAATTTTAAACTGAAAATGCAACAAAACTTCATCCATAAAAACCAAATCAATCTTGTAATTATCAAAACATAAAGATAAATCAGAAAAAATATTGCCATATAGCTTTCCTCTTTCTTCTTCTTTGGGCAAACCATTTTCAAACCTCACGGCCACATCAAGATCGCTATCTTCTCTGGCAAAGCCAGAAATTTGAGAACCAAATAAATAAACATCGGCTAAACCGTATTTTTCAGTAACCTCTTTTAATTTTTCCTCATTAAATTTAATCATATTAGTTCAATTTAAATTCTGCCTTTTTTCATTATGTCTTTATTATACCAAAACTTCACATAAAAACAATATCTCGATGGTCAAACCTCTAAAAAAATCCACAAAAAAACACCCCCCATTTTTGAGAGAGTGTTTAATTTCAAATCAGAAAAATTATGGACAAGCCTGAGATGCACAAACTCCACCCTCTTTTTTGTTTCCAGTAGAATCCACACAATAATTAGTAGAACTTGCTTTTAGCAATACGCTAGCACACCATGCACTACCATTTGAAGATACTGTAGTATTATATCCTGCGGCGTTTAAAGAATTTGAAACTTTATAATAATCTGTGGAGTTATTAAAACTATTTGAAGCATCACGATTGTAAGAGCCATATGTTTCAAAATACACTGCTCCAGCTGTTG
>CAINMG010000034.1 GCA_903850725.1 Candidatus Staskawiczbacteria bacterium | reverse complement strand
TACACTGAGTTGGGCAAGATTCGGAAGCTGTTTGTGCGCAGTCAACACTGGTTGTTTCCAACTCATCATTTCCTTGTGAGTTTTTAACAGAACTTTTTATGTGTGATTTACCATCATCTGCTATTTCAAAATATTTTGAGCATACAGCTGCGCAACTTCCGCAACCAATGCATTTTTCATGTTCAATTATAATTTTTGCCATAAGTTTATAAGTTTAGTTTAATAATGATATATTAGTATATTTTAGCTTATTTGTAAAGAGTGAGGATTATATTTTGTTTTTTTCTACTTTGACTTTTTCGAATTCTTGGAGGCTTGTCAGTAAGCCATTTTTGGCCCCAGTTTGAGATAAGCAACTTGCAGAATTAGCAATGCCAAGTTGAATAGCTTTCTCAATGTTGTTATTCTCTTTGATATATGCTGAAACAAATCCACTAGCAAAAGCATCACCAGCTCCTACTGTATCTGCGACTTCGGTTCTTAAGGCTTTGGCACTATAAATAAACTCTCCATCAGAAACCACTACGCCATCTTTGCCTTTGGTCATTATAGCAATTCCTGGGCAAAGTTTATCTAATTTTGTAAAAATTTGACCTTCTTTTTTATATGGGGTTTTAGTTAAAAATGAAGCTTCTTCTTGGTTTAAAATTAAAATATTAACTTTAGCTAAAATTTCTTTTAAGGTTTTTTTAGGCAATGATAATTGTGAGTGTCCTGGATTTACTGCAATTTTAATATTATTTTCTTTGGCAAAATTTACAATTGACTCAAAATTATTGCAAAGATTTCCAGCTAATGGGGCAACATAAAACCATCTTGCTTCTCTTATATCTTGCCATGGGATTATATCTTTATCCAATAACTCCGAAGCTCCTTTATAAACAAAAATCGTGCGGTCCTCTTTTAGTCCTGACAAAACCACAGAATGGCTAGTAGCTTTTTCTGCAAATCTTTTTACAAATCTTATATCAATATTTAATCTGGAAAGCTCGTCAATTAAACTAGTACCAGAAATATCTAGGCCTACTGCTCCACAAAAAGCAGTCAAGAATCCTTGTTTAGCAAAAGTAGCTGCAGTATTTGTGCCACCGCCTCCAGAAGAAAAATGCATTTCTTCTACATCTATTTTGCTCCCCAAACCAAAGCAAACTCCTTTGCCTGTGGCAAATTTTGCTGAGCCCAAAATTTTAAACTTTTCAGGCTTAATATAAATATCCTGAATCGCTGCCCCAAATGTAATAATATCGTACATGATTTTATGTAGCAAAGCGAATAAAATCACTTCGCGAGTTAAGCCTGATAAAATAATCTTTGGGGCTTAATGAGCGAAGGGCTTTAATTTTTTTGCGTAGCACGCGAGCAAATTCATGTCATAATTTATACCTAACAAACAGTTTCTTTGAGGTATAAATTATGACGAACTTACTTCGCGTTTAATTATTTTAATTATATTTTATTGATTATTTGCCAATTTAAATTCTTGCCACCATTTTTGTCCTGCGACATCGGCTTCTCGTCTTATTTCCAACTCCTTTGATTCTATTTCTTTTGGTAATTCCACTGGTCCATATTTTTCCATAATTTCTTTATCAAATTCTATTAGTTTATTTATTTTAGATATCGCATCCAATAAACAATGAAATTCTTCGTCTGTTAATTTGCGTCTATTCAAATCATAATCCATTTTCCTCCAAATAATCGAAATTTCAAAATATGGTGCTTGTTCTAGCTGTGAAATTGTTTTTAGATTTTCGTATAAATCGTCTCCCGCGCAAAAGGACACGCCAGCTTTTTCTAAATCTGAATCTGAAATATTTGAAGAAAATAAAGATTCAAAAATAGGGTCTATTGCGTCCTTTGACGTCTGTTCAATTATACGCCCTATTTTTAAATTTTGGTTTTCAGGTAAATTCCCTGATTCTTTAAGTGAATATTCTACGGCCCCAATATCTTTAGGCTCTGTATGTAGATATTTAGACATTCCATCATAGAATATGTAATATCTTTTTTGGTTTTTTAAACATGTTATCCCTAATTGTGCTTGATGTTGACATGCTTGTAACCAATTTTCTAAACTATCATTTAAATATATTGGCATATTTCCAAATATTTCTTCTTCTAATTGTAGCATCTCTAATTTTAATTCTTGATTTTCGCCGATTGGCTCTTTCATAAATTTTTTAAATATATTGATTTACTTTTAAAATTTTATTCGCTGCTAATTTTAGTATATTTTGCCTATCGTTTTGTGAACCAAATCCAATTTCTTTATAAAATTTATCAATTTGTTTTGCTCCAATGTAAATGCTACACATACCAACTCGTTCTTTTCTATAAGATATTTTGCATTTATATTTTAATTTTTTTAATAAACTATGGATATAGTTTATTTCTTTTTTATTTTTCATTTCAATTCTAACATATCTACTTCTATTAAAATAAACTGTTCCCTCGCCAGTCATCATTCCTCGGATATAAGATTTTGATAATATTTTATTATTTTTGCAGAGTTTTTTAACTATGTTATCTATTTCTAGTATTATATCAATTAAAATTGCATTATCACAACAGAGTTTATATTTTATCTTTTTGTTGTAATGTTCTTTTTTGATTCTTATTGCGCTAATATCAATATTCAGCTCTTTGCATAATTTTTGATAGAAATCTTTTTCTACATTTATTTCTATTGGTAAAATAGTATTTAAGTAAAAATCATTATTTGGGAAAAACTCTCTTATCCAATTTATAAAGAATCTGATAACCTCTAAATTTGAATTTGTAAATCTTAACTTTCTTGGAATTTTCTTACCACTAAGTCCAGTATCTCCCTCTGCAATATATAGAGAATATCCTTCAACAAATTTTTCATTTATTTCTAAATTTCTTAAAAGTTTTACTGATGTTTTACCATGTGACCCGCTTACTCTAAATCCAATTATATTTTCATAAAGAATTTCTTTATTTATTTTGAAACATTTTATAATTTTTAACCATCTTATAAAATGGTGATATTGAGCTAATCTGAAATCATGTTTTAAGTTTGGATATTCTATTCTTAAGTATTTGTTATTGAAGCTTTTTAGTGTTTTAAAATTACTTTTGATCAATTCTCTAATTTTTAACAAAAAATCTGGTTGAATCTGTACATAAATAGATTCATTTTTAGAAAGAAAATCAAATAAATCCAATTTATTTTTGGTGGCTTTGTTCATATTTAGCAATCGCAATTTTTGTTTTTATTATTGCATCAGGCGACAGTGAAAGTGAGTCTATACCTTTATCCACTAAAAATTCGGCAAAATCTTGAAATGTTGACGGTCCGTCTCCACATATTCCTATATATTTGTTATTAGCTTTGCAAACTCTTATTGCTTCTTCAATAAGTTCTTTTACTGCATCATTTTTTTCGTTGCCAATATGAGCAATTTCTGAGTTATCTCGGTCAAGGCCCAAAGTTAATTGAGTTAAGTCATTTGAGCCAATTGAAAAGCCATCAAAAATTTCCAAAAACTTTTCAGCTAAAATTACATTGGCTGGAATTTCGCACATGACAAAAATCTTAAGTCCAGCTTCTTGCAAAAGGCCATTTTCTTTCATAATAGCAATAACTTTTTTGCCTTCTTCTACAGTTCTGCAAAATGGAATCATAACTTGTACATTGTCTAAGCCATATTCTTCTCTAACTTTTTTGATTGCTTTGCATTCCAGCACAAAAGCATCTTTAAATTTTGGGTCATAATATCTTGAAGCTCCACGAAATCCAATCATTGGGTTTTCTTCTTGTGGTTCAAAAGCTTCTCCACCAACAAGCGACCTATATTCATTGGTTTTAAAATCTGAAAAACGCACAATCACTTGTTTGGGATAAAATGCAGAACCAATTTTACCAATGCCTTGAGCTAACTTATCTACGTAAAATTGTACTTTGTCATCCCATCCAGTAGTGAGTGCGTCTATTTTTGTCTTGTCTTTTTTAGAAAGTTTGGCGTAATTTAGCAAAGCTAGGGGGTGAATTTTAATTGAGTTAGCAATTATAAATTCTTCTCTGGCTAGTCCCACGCCATCATTTGGGATAAAGCTTAAAGCAAAAGCATGATCTGGCTCTCCAAGATTCATAGTAATTTTAGTTTTGGTTTTGTCTATATTTGAAATGTCAGTTTTTTTAATTTCAAAAGGTACCAGCCCTGCATAAACTCTGCCCTCTTCTGATTCTGCGCATGAAGCTGTCACATCAAGCCCAGATTTTATTTTTTTGGATCCATCGCCAGTTCCAACCACAACAGGAATACCCAGCTCTCTTCCAATAATTGCAGCATGACAAGTCCTTCCGCCACGATCTGTAATAATCGCAGAAGCAATTTTCATTGCTGGCACCCAATCAGGATCGGTCATTTCAGTAACTAACACTTCTCCTTGTTTAAAGTCAGAAACATTTTTTACATCTTTTATAACATGAGTTTTACCCTGGCCAATTTTATTACCCACCGAAAGTCCAATAGCTAATACTTTTGGATTTTGGGATTTATCAATTACATAATCTTCGAGAACATTTAAGTTCTTTTTACTTTGAATAGTTTCGGGCCTTGCTTGCACAATAAATAATTTGCCATCTCTGCCATCTTTAGCCCATTCCATATCCATTGATTTTTTGTAATGTTCTTCCACAATCACTGACCACTTAGCTAATTGCAAAGCCTCATCATCTGAAATCACAAAAGTCTCCCTTTCTTTTTTGGTAGTTAAAATATTTTTGGTTGGGTCTTTAGCTTTTAAATTTGTATTGTAAGTTAATTTTTCTTCTTTAGCTCCTAATTTTTTATCAATAATTGGTTTAAAGCCTTTCTTTAAAGTAGTTTCAAAAACATAATATTGGTCAGGATCAACCCTGCCTTTAACAATATTCTCACCCAGTCCATAACTTGCATTAATCAGTACCACATCTCCAAATCCAGATTCTGTATCGCAAGAAAACATAATTCCCGAAGCTCCCAAATCGCTCCTTACCATTTTTTGTACTCCTACAGATGAGCCAACTTTGAGTTGGTCTTGTTTCAATTCATTTCTGTAAACAATAGCTCTATCTGTAAAGAAAGATGAAAAACAATCTTTAACTGCTTTTATTAAGCGCTCTTCTCCTGTGATATTTAAATAAGTTTCAAATTGTCCAGCAAAGCTGGCGTTTGGATTGTCTTCAGCTACGCCAGAGGTTCGGACCGCCACATCTGTAGCTTCTTCATTATATTTTAAAGAAAGCTCTTTATAAGCAGAATAAAGTTCTTGTTGTAATTCGTTTGAAATATTGGCATTTAAAATTAAATCTCTGCAAGTTTTTCCTACTTGTTGTACACTTTTTACGTCATTTACATCAAGAGTATTAAAAACTTCATTTAGTTTTTCTTTTAAACCATTTGCTTCAATAAACTTCCAATAAAAATTTGTAGTTAAAGCAAATCCATCGGGGATGTTTACACCTTTGGCAGTTAGCTGGGTAAACATTTCTCCAAGACTAGCATTTTTCCCACCAACAAGTGGTACATCAGTCATCCTAATTTCTGAAAAGTGTAAAATATTTTTTTGATCTTTTTCCATATGATTTATTATATTTTAATTATATTTATTCATTATACATAATTTTTATATTTATGGGTAGTGGATAAATTGTAAAAGAAAAAAGGCGGCCTTGTGGAGGTC